>JAAYWZ010000108.1 GCA_012516175.1 Bacilli bacterium | reverse complement strand
ATTAAACGTATAGCATTTGGATATCGTTCTTTCTATCACTTTAAAGTAAGAATTCTAATAGTTCATAAACTTAGTAAACTAATTAAACATAAAAAACCTGGTCTAAGCAGATCTGCTTAGACCAAGTCTATCAGGTTATTGATTTTATTTACCCACACTATTTGACAAAGAGCCTATTAATTGAGAATGTTTTTATATAAATAAGGTATTAAAACCAAGGAGCTCTTCTTCCTTTATTTTTACCTTTCCCTTTAGAATAACTAACAGAGCTTGCAGGGTTAGCACCAGGACGATTCATATTATTCATCATTCTTTCCATGTCTTTAGGTGACATGTTCATCATCTTTCGCATCATTTGGCGCATTTCTTCAAATTGTTTTGTTAGACGGTTAACTTCAGAAATATCGCGACCAGAACCACGAGCGATTCTTTGTTTACGGCTCGAGTTAATAATGTCAGGGTTACGGCGCTCTTCTTCCGTCATGGAGTTAATTATAGCGACAATGTAATTAAACTGATTTTCATCGATTTCAATATTTTTTAATTGACTACCTAACCCAGGAATTAAACTAAGTAATCCTTTTAGACTACCTAACTTTCGAATTTGCTTAATTTGTTTTAAGAAATCATTATAATCGAAAGTCGCATTCTTAAACTTCTTCGCCATGAGTTCGGCTTCTTCTTCATTGATCGCATCTTGGGCTTTTTCTAGGAGGGGTAAGACATCTCCCATCCCAAGAATTCGACTTGCCATCCGTTCTGGATGGAATATTTCTAACTGATCTAATTTTTCACCTAAACCCATGAACTTAATAGGCACACCAGTGACTCTTCTAATGGAGAGGGCAGCCCCACCACGGGTATCACCGTCAAGTTTAGTGAGGATTACCCCAGTCACATTTAATTGGTCATGGAAACTTTGACTAACATTAACCGCATCTTGCCCGGTCATCGCATCGACCGTTAAGAGAATTTCATCAGGTTGAGCGATTTCCTTAAGGCGCTTAAGTTCTTCCATGAGTTCTTCATTAACATGGAAACGACCAGCGGTGTCGATAATCACTAAATCATGTTTATTCTCTTTCGCGTAATCTAAAGCTTTTTTGACAATTTCTTCAGGCTTGTAACTAGTTCCCATTTCAAAGGTAGGAATACCTAATTGTTTACCAATGGTGACTAATTGGTCAATCGCAGCGGGACGATATACGTCAGCAGCGACTAATAAAGGATTTTTATTATATTTTCTTCGGCAATAGAGGGCAAGTTTACCTGCATGGGTCGTTTTCCCATGCCCGTTGAGCCCGACTAACATGAAGATAGTTGTTCCTTGAGCCTTAAACCGCAGCCCTTCTGCTTCATCACCCATGACTTGTTTCAATTCCTCAAAGACAATTTTAACTACTTGTTGCCCAGGGGTAATGGATTTAAGCACACGTTCACCTAAGGCTTTGGCTTTAACTTCATTTGTGAAGTCTTTTACTACTTTATAGTTAACGTCCGCTTCTAGTAAGGATAACCTTACTTCCCGCATCATCGTTTCAATATCAGTTTCGGTTAAACTACCACGGCCCGTTACCTTTCTTAAGGCTTGTTGGAGACGATCGGATAAACTATCAAATGCCATGGTTTAACTCCTTTCTAGTCGAGTTGTTCGAGTTCTTTTAAGTATGGTTCTATTCTTTCATCACTATTAACTTCTCTAATCCTTAAGATTATTTCTTTCCGTTTTTCAAATTTGGTAAGTAATTGAAGTTTACTTTCGTATGTTTCTAAAAGTTTTATCGCTTTTTGAATAGTATCATATACCGCATTTCGACTCACTTGATGGATACTTGCGATTTCTTGTAAACTTAAATCTTCTCTAAAGTAGAGTTGAAGTGCTTCTAACTGCTTATCGGTCAAAAGATTACCATAGAAATCTAGGAGGAGGTTAATCCGTAAGGTCTTTTCAAAATCATCCATAACAAACCCCTACACAAACATATCACTAAATAAACCGTAAATATACTGTTCAATATCAAAATACTCTAAATCGGTAATCTTTTCTCCCATGGTCACAAATTTAATAGGAGTTCCTAATTCATTTCTAATCGCAAGGACGATGCCACCCTTAGCGGTACCATCGAGTTTCGTGAGTACGATACCAGTAACTTTGGTGGCTTCCGTGAAGGCTTTGGCTTGATTCATCCCATTTTGACCAGTAGTGGCGTCAATCACTAATAAGGTTTCATGAGGAGCATTAGGTACTTCCCTACTTATAACTCGATGGACCTTTTCTAACTCTTTCATGAGATTGACCTTCGTTTGAAGTCTACCAGCGGTATCACATAGTAATACATCGATATTTTGTTTCTTCGCTTCCTGAATCGCTTCATACATGACACTAGCTGGATCACTACCTGGTTCTTTGGTGATACATGGGCATCCTACTCTTTCTGCCCAAATCTTTAACTGATCAATAGCGCCAGCCCTGAAGGTATCACCAGCAGCTAACATCACTTTCTTGCCTTCATTCTTTAATTTATAAGCAATCTTACCGATTGATGTGGTTTTACCTACCCCATTTACCCCAACGAATAAAATGACAGTTAAGCCATTATCATTTAAATTTAGATTAGTATCAACAATTTCATCTTTAACATAAATAGAAAATATTTTATCGATGATGATGCTTTGGAATTCTTTCATGCTTGAAACATTACGAATTCTAACATCTGATTTGATTTGGTCCATGAGTTCTAATACAGTATTAACCCCAATATCTGCCATGATGAAAATCTCTTCTAGTTCATCAAATAACTCATCATTAATCTTATCATAGGATTCAAATAAAGCTTTTAATTTACTCATCATGGAACTACGGGTTTTTTCCATGCCTTTTTTATATTTTTCGGCTTTTTCAACGATGAGTTGTTCCTCATTAGTCAATTGATTCTTATTCTTACTAAAGATACTTTTAATACTATTAAAGAGTCCCATTTCATCACTCCTAATACACTTACTATAACTGTTATATTATACCATATATTTGTATTTTATACAAAATATATTTCGTCGAAAAATAATGGTCTAGAAAATCTAGACCATTACTCATAATTCTCAATATATTTATCTGTTTCTTCGAATCTAACTGATACTAAAGTAGATACCCCAGGCTCTTGCATCGTTACCCCGTATAGAACATCAGCTTGTTCCATCGTAGTTTTGCGGTGCGTAATTACAATAAATTGAGAATGCTTGCTGAACTTCCGTAAATATTCAGCATAACGATATACATTCGCTTCATCAAGAGCTGCCTCACATTCATCCAAGATACAGAATGGGAGGGTTCTAACTCTTAAAATCGCAAATAGTAAGGCAATCGCAGTCAGAGTCTTTTGTCCACCAGAAAGCAGATTCGCATTATTTAAACGGGTTCCAGGAGGATGAGCGATAATCTCAATCCCTGTGTTGAGTAAATCTGTTTCATCTTCAAGAACGAGTTCAACTCGCCCCCCACCAAATAATTCTTGGAAGACTTTATTAAACTCAATATTAACTTTTTCAAAAGTCTCTTTAAAGCGTTTAATCATCTCTTCATCTAACTCTTTAATTGATGCTAGGATATCTTCTTTCGCTTTTAAGAGGTCTTCGTAATTGCGTTTTAAAGTCTCATAGCGGGTCTTAATTTGTTCAAACTCATCAATCGCATTAACATTGACATACCCTAAACTCTCTAAATGTTTTCGCAGATTTCTAACTCTAATCCGGGCGATTTCATAATCCATCTCGAGTTTGAAGTTGGATTTGGCATAATCATAAGTAACATGATATTCATTAGTGAGGAAATCCACCATGTTGTTGTAGCGGACATCAAGTCTGTTCTTTTCAACATCATATTCATGGAGTTGGGTTTCAGTCGAACGAACAAACTTCTTAATTTCGTTATTTTCACGTTGGAGATGTTGTTGAGATTCTAGACATTCAAAATGTTCTTTACGTAAACTTTCTAGATGCTTGTTTAACACATCTCTTTGTCTAATTAAATCATTTAACTCTTCATCTTCTAATGCTTTCTTTAAACGTTCAATTTGGGTTTTATTAGTTCGATACGTTTCCTCAAGTTTTAAACGTCCTAAGCGTTCAGTATAAAGTTTGTCATCTAACTCATTATATTCCTTTTCTTTAATATTGATGAGATCTTCTAATTTACTTAACTCATCCTCTAATTTAGCTAATTCCTTAGTAGCTTCTTCTAATGCGACCCGTTGTTGTAAAAGTCCGGGTTCTTTTACCTTTTGTCTACCACCAGTGATACTACCACCCACATGGATGATATCACCATCAAGCGTAACAATCCGGAAACTGCTTTGGATTTTCTTCGCAATTTCCGTCGCGTTATCTAAATTATCGCAGATAAGTACATGACCTAAAAGGTTTTCCATGACATTGCGATACTTCGCATCAAAATTAATGAGATTAACCGCCACATCAATGAAACCTTTTTGGTTTCTAACAAATTCCAAAGTTCTGCGATCGACAAAGTTAGGTCGCATAACTTCAATAGGCAAGAAGGTGGCTCTACCTAAATTACCTTGTTTCAAGTAGCGAATGGCTGCTTTCGCATCCTCAACAGTTTCACAGACCACATGTTGCATCGCGCCACCTAAAGCCATTTCAATTGCCAGGACATGTTCTTCTCTAGTTGTAATAAGTGTATCAACAGTACCCTCAATGCCTTTTAATTGTGGGTTATCGATTACGCTCTTAACCCCGCCATAATAAGCGTTAGAGAAGTCATTCAAGTATTGAATTTTCGATTTGGTCGCTTCTTTATGGGAACTCTTCCGATAATACTTATCTTGTAAAGAAGATAGTTCTGCCCGTTTTTTCGCAAATTCATCTTCTAGTTCTCTAATAAATACTTCCCGCTTTTGTAGTTCATCTTCTATGGATAATAGTTTATTTGAATTTTGTTTAAGGATTTCCTCAAAAGATAAACCATCCCCGCTACCTGCAAGAGCTTTTCTTTGACCCTCGATATTACTGATTTGGGCAGTCAATTCAATTAGTCTTGCTTGTTCATAATTAATTTCCGCATCAATTTGGCGCTGTTTGATGGCTAATTCAGCTAAGCGTTCATTGTTCTTAACTTCCATCTGTTCATACATACTAATTTGAATAGCGCCTTCCTTCATTAAGCGGTCTAACTCATTAATCCGCTTTAATGCTTGCTCAATATCCCGTACGTATAAGGCTATTTCAATATTCTCCAATTGACCCTTAACTTCTAAATATTCTTTCGCAATCGCACTTTGCTTCTCGAGATTATCATATTGAAGTTGAAGTTCATTTAATATATCCTTCGCTCTTTCTAAGTTATAATCAGTGTTCTCGAGATTACGTACTGTTTCTTTCTTCCGATTCTTGTATTTCAAGACACCTGCGGCTTCTTCAATTACGATACGACGTTCTTCATTATTAGATTCAATAACGGATCTAATTCTGTCTTGGGAGATGATGGATAACGAATCAGCTCCGACACCAGTATCTAAGATTAAATCTCTGATATCCTTTAACCTCACCTTTTGGCGATTAATGAAATAATTACTTTCACCACTTCGAAAGATGCGACGAGTTATAGATACTTCTTCATAATCGATTGGTAAGGTGTGGTCGCTATTATCAAAAACAATGGTGACTTCCGCAACATTTAAAGGGGGACGAATACTTGTCCCGTTAAAGATAACATCGCTCATGGTGTCACCACGAAGACTTTTGCTGGATTGTTCCCCTAGTACCCACTTAATCGCATCAGCGATATTGGATTTTCCCGACCCATTGGGTCCGACAACGGCGGTAATACCCTCAGGAAAGTCAATGATAGTTTTATCCGCAAATGATTTAAAGCCGATTGCCTCAATACGTTTTAACAACATGTTTACCACCTTAATGCATTGATAATAGAATTATACAATATTTGCGGAGATTAGAAAAGATAAATCATAATAACGGTGCAAAGATACGGAAGACCATCGCAATAAGTTGTTTCAGCCATTTACCTTTAAAATAATCTAACGTTATCATTTCACTCTTTTCTAAAGTATCTAAGAAATCTCTGGTCATATCTTTAATACATGATGTCTGATATAACCATACACCACACTCAAAGTGGAGATATAAACTACGAAAATCCATGTTAATGGTTCCAATAACCCCATATTCATCATCAACCATCATCATCTTCGCATGAATGAATCCCGGTTTATACTCATAGATTTTAACACCACTTTTTAAGAGGATTTTATAGTATGATTGTGTCACTATATGTACATACCACTTATCAGGTATATGCGGTGTGATAATCCTCACATCTAAACCAGCTTTGGCTGCGGAAGTTAAGGCTGTTAACATCTCACTATCGATAATGAGATAAGGGGTAGTGATATAAATTGATTTTGTGGCTTTATTGATAAGGTTTAAGTAGACAATTTCTCCCACGTTTTCATTATCAATGGGATTATCATTAAAGGGTTGAACATATCCTTCCCCTTTGTCATAAGAAGGATTAGCTTTATATTGTTCATATTCTTCTTTCGTTTTAGTTATATAACACCACATGGTAAGAAACATCACCGTAAAACTCCATACCGCTTCTCCCTTAAGCATTATGGCGGTATCTTTCCAGTAACCATAGCGTGAATACTTATTAATGTATTCATCACCAATATTAATACCACCTGTAAAGGCTACTTTACCATCAATCACCGCAATCTTGCGGTGATTACGGGTATTGTGACGTTTAGCAAGAATGGGAATAATCGGGTTAAAGATCGCACATTTAATCCCATATTTTTCAAGATATTTATGATAATTATGTGGAAGGTTCAGTAAACAGCCAAAATCATCATAAATAACCCGACAATCTACCCCTGCCTTAGCTTTTCTAATGAGAATCTCAAGGATGCGATTCCACATGTAACCTTGCTTAATGATGAAATACTCTAAAAAGATGTACTTTTCTGCTTTTTCTAACTCTTCTACTAATCTTTTAAAGGTTACTTCTCCATTATGTAAATATTCCACATCTGTATTCTTATATAGTGGCATAAACGCATTATGATATAGATAATTGGACTGTATCCTAGCTTGTGGGGGTAATTCATTTAAAATATCAGTTTCCTTCATAAGTGTTTTCTTAGTATCAAGGTTAATCATATCTAAATCTTTTTTCATCTTCCTGCTTAAAGGATTTAACCCAAAGAACACATAGAAGATCCCCCCAAAGATGGGAAAAATGAGGATGGGAATAATCCACGCGATTTTGTAAATATATTTATTCTCACTATTGATTATTCCTAATACCACTATTCCAGAAATAGTAAGACTAAAGATATAAAAATAGATAAAATATTGAAACTCTAAGACAATCCATACTAAAAAAGCTAGTTGCATTAAAATGGCAAGCGTCACTAAGGTCGCTCGCCTAAACATAAATTTTTTTAAAAATTTCAATGACCATCACTCCGATAGAATGCGAGCCCACTTCTCATAATGTTTATATAGCGATAAGAAAGGACCGATATATCTCTTATTCCAAGGTTTCTTCTTACCACAGAAATGTAAGAATACTGTATTATTAATAACATATTCCATATCACATTTACCATATGTTAAGGCTTTATAATATAAATATAAGCGGGCATCATAGTTATATTGGGTTTCATCCATCCCTTTTATTTTACCAGAATATAAAGCATTTAAGACATCTTGATCTGGTAGGATTAAGCGATTATGGTATTTATTCACAAACGCAAAAATCTCATTCTCATCAACATTGTTTCTCACTAGTTCAAGGTTTATCAATAGGACACCAGAATTATAGTAATTATAAATCTTATGAAAAGTAAAACGTAATTGATTAACTAGTTTTAACGCAATCTTCTTGTGGCAACATGCTGCATATAGATAATCGGTTAAATCTGTTTCATAAAATTCACGCAATGGATTTAACACTAAGATATCAGGGTCCAAATAAAGAATTCTACTAATATCTTTTGGTAAGAATTTATGCGCTAACAAGCGATAGTACATTTCTTTTGAGTAATGCATGCATACTTTCGCTTCATTAAAGTAATGATCATCAATTTCCACTACATGAAGTTGCATCTTGTTTTTCTTGACAAAGCAATCTAAGGCTTCGATTTCATCTTGTTTTAACCTTGAATGCATGAGATAAATGTCAAAAGTTTCATTGGGATTATTTAATCCCAGCGATGTCAACATAACTCTTAGTGGCCATAAATAATTAGAATCAAGCGTAATTAAAATATTCATATCTCCACCCCATTTTAGATTTCACGCATTTTAATGAGCAAGTCATCTAATTTCATTAATCCCCTAATAATTACCTCTACCGCATCTACACTTTCTCCCTGTAAAATCACCCTAATTTTTGCATCAATCTCCTGATTAATCGCAAGTGCGATTTCTTTACCCTTATCTGTAAGTGCTACTCTAACTACTCTTTCATCTCTAATTTCTCTTTTTCTAACTAACAATCCCTTTTTGTCTAACTTTTTACACATTGTTGAGATGTTAGTGCCTGCCATACTTACTTCATCAGCTAAAGTACCAATGGTACATTTACCTAGTTTTAAAAGCGCCATCAAAATCCTTGTTTGAAGTAAAGTTAGTCCATATTTATCACAGATGGGGGCTACAGCTAGATTAATGTTATCTGTGATATTACGAATGTAAGTCCAGATAATATTTTTGAGGTCAATATTATCCATAATTTCACCTTATAGTTATTATTTTTGAATTTATCTATACATTATATATATTATATTAAATAGTATTTATTGTCAATATTGTGAGATATATATAAAAAACTCTTAAAGATCTTCATCTTTAAGAGTTACATCATAAGCTATCTTTTCTAAAGCAGCTTTAGCCGCATTTTGTTCAGCTTCTTTTTTTGAATGTCCCACCCCAATGCCCATTTTAATATCATCCATATAAACTTCTGAGACAAAGGTTTTTTGGTGAGCTGGACCGATTTCATCGACGATTTCATAGCGAACGGAACGGTTGTTATCAGCTTGTACAAATTCTTGTAACTTACTCTTATAATCAATCACATTGACGAAATTACCATCTTTGAGATAAGGGAAAACTACTTGATCTAGGAAATCATATACAGCTTGATACCCTTGATCTAAGTAGATGGCACCTAATACCGCTTCAAAAGCATCAGCTAAGATGGCGGGTCTTTCTCTTCCACCACTTGCTTCTTCACCTTTACCTAATCGTAAATATTTACCTAAATTAAGACGGTTGGCGTAAGTTACTAGAGCTGGTTCACATACATGTTGCGCTCTAAGCTTTGTCATTTCTCCTTCACTATAGTTAGTAAAAGTCTTAAAGAGAAATTCACTCATGGCAAGTTCTAAAACAGCATCGCCTAAGAATTCTAACCGTTCATTGTCTTGATACTGATTGGAACGATGTTCATTGACATAGGATGAGTGGGTTAACGCAATTTCTAGTAACTCAAGATTAGTAAACTTAAGTCCATATTTCTTACAAAATTTCACTAAAGGTTTGTTTATTATCACTATACCACCCGCTAATCTTCATTAGCGACTTCTGTTATCAGTACTTCTTTAACTTTAGGAATAACTTCTTCTTTAACAGCTTTCCTTGCTTGTCTAATCGCATTCATAAACGCAAAACTGTCACTAGAACCATGGGCTTTCACCACAATAGCGTTACAACCAAAAAGGACGGCACCACCGATTTCACTTGCATCTAAACGCTTTTTCATGTTATTTAAATTCTTCTTAGCAAGAAGAGCTCCAAGTTTACCAATGAAATTAGACATTAACGATTGTTTAAGGATTTGACCTACTCCTTTTGCGGTACCCTCAATCGTCTTTAATGCGATATTTCCAGAGAAACCATCAGTAACTAAGACATCGCATTTATTCATTAGGATTTCTTTCCCTTCGACATTTCCAATAAAGTTTAATCCGGATTCTTTAAGTAATTTATATGTGATATTTTCTAATTCGCGACCTTTACCTTCTTCTTCTCCGTTATTTAAGAGGCCAATACGGGGATTTTCGACACCGAGAACTTTATCACAATAAATGGAGCCAATTTGGGCAAATTGAAGTAACCATTCAGGTTTACAGACACTATTAGCGCCACAATCTAATAGTAACATGTATTTACCATTGACCTGTGGTATAGTCGGACCTAAAGCAGGACGATGGAACCCAGGAATGCGTTGCACAATTAATGTACCACCAGACACCACCGCTGCGGTGGGTCCAGCCGTTACAATCGCATCATTTTCCCCCTCTTTACAGGACTGCATCGCTTTAATCATTGATGCTTCTTTCCGTCTTCTTACCCCTGCAGCTAAGTCTTTTTCATCCATACGGAAGTAATCATCACAATGAACTACTTTAATCCGCGTAGAATCAGTTAGTAAAGGACGAATTAGGTTTTCATCACCATAAAGTGTTATTTCAATATCTTCAAATTGTTTAACGGCTTCCATCGCACCTAAAACGGTAATTTTAGGGGCATGGTCGCCACCCATCGCATCAACCGCAATTCTAATCATGTCATACATCTCCTTCATATTCTTTTCGTAAGATACTAAATACGTATACATCGGTAAAGCGTCCGTGGACATATTCAGCTTCCCTTAAGACGCCATCCACATGCATTTTGAGTTTATGGAGTAAATTTATCATGCGATTATTAAACGCATATACCTTACAGGATATGCGATTTAAACCAAGATTATTGAAAGCATACCTAAAAAGTACATTAAGAGCTTTTAAGCCATAACCCTTACCCCAGTAGTTTTTGTTTCCAATGACAATGGTAAATTCACCTGAGCGATTTTTTTGATCATAAGTGATATCCATATTACCTATTATCATATCATCTATAGAAATGGTAAAAATCTTCATATTTTGCACTTGACCTAAAAAATAGGGTTCATAACGCTTATGGAAATTCTCAAAGGTTTCATACATATCCGTGTTATTAAAGTAGGCAATTTCCCGATCAGTCACAAATTTATGTAAAGTCGGTATATCACCCTTAATTAATTCGCGAATAATAAATTTCATACTATTCACCTAATTTTCTTATTATCCATATTTTTCCTTAATTTTAATCGAATAATTCGTTTGTGTCTATAATTTCACGCTCAATATAGTCTTTTAACGCAAAATATTCAGGATTGGTGAATAATTCACCGCTAGATACAATCACATCTGCATCGTCTCTCGCGACTTCTAATATTTTATAATCGTTAATTATATCAGCCATTTTAAACTCAGGTAAGCCTGATTGGCGGGAGCCAAAGAAATCACCCGGACCACGTAATCTTAAATCAGCTTCCGCAATTTCAAAACCATTATTAGTCCTTGTGAGGATTTCTAGCCGCTCTTTCGCTTTTTCATTATCGTAATCTGAAACGAGGATACAGTAGGATTGATGATTTCCCCGTCCTACCCGCCCTCTTAGTTGGTGGAGTTGAGCAAGTCCAAACCGATGGGCATCAATTATTACCATTACAGAAGCATTAGGAACGTTGACACCTACTTCGACTACAGTGGTAGATACGAGGATTTGAATCTCGTTCTTTAAGAACTTATGCATGATTGTTTCTTTTTCGTCATTATTCATTTTACCATGTAAGAGGCCAACTTGATATTTACCTAAAAAGTATTGTTGGTATTTTTCATAGACATGATACGCATTTTCGAGGTCAATTTTCTCTGATTCTTCAATTAAAGGAGTAATAATATAGACTTGTCTACCATTACTAATTTCTTTATCCATAAAATCGATAAGACGGTCTTCCAAGTTACTACTTATTACATAGGTTTTTATAGGTTTACGTCCTTTAGGCATTTCCCTAATACTCGAAACATCCATATCTCCAAAAGCAGTTAAGGCAAGCGTTCGAGGAATTGGGGTGGCACTTAGGAATAAAGCATCAGGAGCGTTGCCTTTTTCTCTTAGTATCTTCCGTTGGTTTACCCCAAAGCGATGTTGTTCATCAATACAGATGAACCCGAGATTCTTAAAGGTAACACCTTCACTAATTAAAGCATGGGTTCCCACAATAATATCAATCTTACCACAACTTAGGTCATCTAATATTACAGTTCTACTCTTACCAACAATTGAGCTAGTTAATAATTCTACTTTAATCCCATAGGGATTAAAGATATCCACTAAGTTACGATAATGTTGTTCAGCTAGGATTTCAGTAGGAGCCATAATACAACCTTGATAGCCACTTAAGTAATTAGCATAGAGGGTTATAATCGCTACTATCGTTTTACCACTACCAACATCACCTTGTAGTAATCGGTTCATTTGATAATTCTGTTTAAGGTCATTTAGGATTTCTTTAATAACCTTCAATTGGTCATTAGTTAAGGTAAAAGGAAGGTTATTAATGAATTCAATAATCTTTCTTTCATCATAAATTTTAGGTTCTTTTACAAAAAACTTCCGATCACGATGTTTTAAATAAGCCATTTTAAGTTGAAATTTTAAGAGTTCTTCATATTTAACTCGACGACTTACTTGTCTTACTTGTTCATTATTCAAGGGAAAATGAGCAAAATTATATACATCTATACTAGATATTAACCGATACTTGTTCTGTAAAGACAAGGGTAAGTCGTCATTAATTAAAGAGCCATATTGATCAAGGGCTTTTTTTATTATCCTTTGAAAATAAATAGGTTTTAGATTCTTTAAAGAATAAACAGGTACAATCCGATAATCATCTTGGGCTTTAAGTGTTAATTTCTGAGCGATGATTTGTTTCTTAATTTTATCATATTTACCTGTAACAGTAACATGCATATGGTTACTGATTTTATTCTTTAAAAAATCCCGATTAAACGCCACTACTTTAATGATTAAGTCATTGACTAACATACTGAAAGATAATCTATTCTTATTTCTCTGAAAATAAGAAAATACTGGTTCAGATACGATTTGACCTACTACAGTTACTTTTTCATTATGTTCAACTCGATTAATATTTACTACTTCATAATTCTCATAACGATATGGAAAGTAATTTATTAAGTCATACACATTATAAATATCATGATTATGAAGATGTTCAATCATGGCCTTACTAATACCTTTAATGTTTTCGACTTTTATTTCCTTTAGTCTTTCCATATTATCAATCCCGTATCTTAATCATAAGTTAATTTTATCATATTTGAGCAAATATTTGTATATCATTAGAATTTTTGTCAAAAAAGAAAAGAGCTTAAAGCTCTTAAATTATTTTGAGGTATAAATATAGCGTTTAAACAATGGTCATAAGAGTTCAATGTTTAATTGGATTCTTGTTTTGTTTAGTGAACTATATAATTAGTCGTAGCAATAAATTTTATATCAAACCTAGTATTAATGGATCATGCTCTTAAACAGGATACATGTTATTGCTAGCGCACTACCACCATAGTTTCAATCATTGTTTTAATGGATCATGAACTTTAACTAGCAGAAAATGAAAAAATCTACTTGTACCCACTCTCGTTTCAATCCTTGTTTTAATGGATCATGAACTTTAACTTTTTAACATACTTCTTTATTTCTGGTTCTATAGACGTTTCAATCCTTGTTTTAATGGATCATGAACTTTAACTAAATTACTATTATAATCACATGAAAGAAGTTGTT
>JAAYWZ010000107.1 GCA_012516175.1 Bacilli bacterium | reverse complement strand
TGCTGGAGGGCTCCATGGTGTTCGTGCTAGTGTTGTTAATGCATTATCAGAATGGTTTGAAGTTGAGATAAAACGTGATAATAAAGTTTATTTTCAACGTTTTGAAAAAGGTGGCAAAATAATAAAACCCTTAAAAGAAATAGGTAAAACGAATCGAACGGGTACGACTATTCGTTTTAAACCAGATAGTGCAATATTTGGGAATAATAAGTTTAAATATGAAGTATTAGAAGAACGTTTACGTGAATCAGCTTTCTTATTAAAAGGACTAAAAATTACCTTAATAGATAAACGTACTGGTAAGACCGATACCTTCCATTATGAGAAGGGAATTGAAAGTTTTATTGAATTTTTAAATGTCGATAAAACTCCTCTGCATAATGTAGGTTATATATCTGGGGTAGTTAATAACATTGAAATTGAGTTCGCATTTCAGTATGTTGATGCCTATAGCGAAAACTTCTTATCCTTTGTCAATAATGTAAGAACTAGAGATGGTGGAACCCATGAAGTTGGTGCTAAATTAGCTATTACTAAAGTATTAAACGAGTTAGCTCGCAAAAATGGTTTCTTAAAGGATAAGGATAAGAACTTAGAAGGTAATGATGTGCGAGAAGGGTTAACATGCATCATTTCTGTCCGTATTCCTGAAGGTATCCTGCAATTTGAAGGCCAAACTAAGGGTAAACTAGGGACACCAGAAGCACGTAGTGCGGTTGAAAGTCTGTTAACAGATGAGCTAACCTTTTACTTTACTAAGAATCCAGATGTGCTCGAACTCGTAGTAACTAAAGCTATTAAAGCCGCCAATGCCCGGGAAGCAGCTCGTAAAGCAAGAGAGATAGTGCGGTTAGGAAAGAAATCAAAAACAGCGATTAATTTGAATGGCAAGCTTACTCCAGCCCAAAGCAAAGATGCAAAAATTACAGAATTATTTATAGTTGAAGGGATTTCTGCTGGAGGAAGTGCTAAACAGGGTAGAGATAAGAAGTTCCAAGCTATTTTACCCTTGAGAGGTAAAGTAATTAACACAGAAAAAGCATCTTTAAGTGACATTCTTAAGAATGAAGAAATCAATATTCTCATCAATGCGATTGGTGGTGGATTTGGAGCAGACTTTAATGTTAAGAAAATAAACTATAATAAAATCATCATCATGACCGATGCTGACCAAGATGGTGCACATATCCAAATCTTATTATTAACATTCTTCTATCGCTTTATGACCCCCCTCATAGAGGAAGGTAAAGTGTACATAGCATTACCACCCTTATATAAAATTACGACAAAAAATAATGTTTTATATGCCTATACAGATGAAGAATTGGATGCAAAATTACGGCAAATTAAAGGAAACTATGCAATCCAACGGTTTAAAGGGTTAGGAGAAATGAATGCTGAACAGTTGTGGGAAACTACAATGAACCCTGCAACACGTAGTTTAATTCGAGTACGCTTAGAAGATGCAGCTGAAGCAGACCATTATTTCTCTGTTTTAATGGGTGATGCTGTAGAACAACGACGCGAATGGATTGATAATAATGTCCAATTTACGTTAGAAGATGACTTCAATATCGAGGAGATGAAGTATGAATAGAATAAAAGATTTAAGCAACATTATCGACGAACGCATCGAACAGATTCTCTTTGAAAGATTTGCCCGTTATTCTAAATATATTATCCAAGAGCGGGCTTTACCAGATGTCCGCGATGGCTTAAAACCCGTTCAAAGACGGATTTTATATGCGATGTATAAAGAGAAGAATACCCATGATAAACCTTATCGGAAGAGTGCAAAAACCGTTGGTAATGTTATTGGTAACTATCATCCCCATGGTGATGCTTCTGTTTATGAAGCAATGGTACGGTTAAGCCAAGATTGGAAAATGCGCGAACCATTAATTGATATGCATGGAAATAATGGTAGTATGGATAATGATCCTCCCGCTGCCATGCGTTATACGGAAGCACGGCTTTCGAAAATCGCGCAAGAATTATTAAGAGATATTGATAAATATACTGTTGATTTTACGTTTAACTTCGACGATACAGAAAAAGAACCAACAGTTTTACCAGCTCGTATTCCCAATATCTTAGTTAATGGCTCTCAAGGTATTTCTAGTGGTTATGCGACTGATATTCCACCTCATAATCTTGATGAAGTAATTAGGGCGACAATTTATCGCTTGAAAAACCCTCTTTGTACCTTAGATGATATTATGAAGATAATTCCGGGACCAGATTTTCCTACTGGGGGAATTGTGCAAGGTTATGAAGGCATTAGACAAGCTTATGAAACTGGTCGAGGTAAAATTATTATTAGATGTCGTTATCATATCGATGAAAAGAAAAACCAAATCATCATAACCGAAGTACCTTACGATATAAATAAAGCTAATTTACTTAAGAAAATTGAAGATATTCGCATAAGTAAGACCTTAGATGGTTTTGTGGAATGTCGTGATGAAACAGATCGGGAAGGTTTAAGAATAGTAATCGATTGTAAACCAGATGCTAATAAGGAATTAATTATTAATTATTTATTAAAAAATACTGATTTAAAGATTAATTACAACTTCAATATGGTTGTCATCCATAATAAACACCCAAAACAATTAGGATTATTAGGTATTCTCGATAGTTATATTGACCACCAAAAAGAAGTTGTATTAAATCGTTCCCATTATGAACTAGAAAAATCTAAGAAACGTTTGCACATCTTAGAAGGTTTAATTAAAATGGTCTCCATTTTAGATGAGGTCATAAAGACCATAAGATCTTCAAAGAATAAGCAAAATGCCAAAGAAAACCTCATCGCTCTCTTTGGCTTCACGGAAGAACAAGCAGAAGCGATTGTTACTTTACAACTCTATCGTTTAACGACAACAGATATCTTTGAACTTCAAGAAGAAGTCAATAATCTCTATAAATACATCAACGAACTCCAAGATATTTTGGATTATGAGGATAAATTAGTAGATGTAATAATTAAAGAATTAGATGAAATCCGTGTTAACTATGCTAATTCACGCCGAACAGAGATTCAAAATGAAGTTGAGGATATTCAAATCGAAAAGACAGAAATGATTAAATCTGAGGAAGTAGTATTAAATATAACTAAACAAGGTTATATTCGTACCTTTAAGCCAAAACCCAATGAAACCATTATTGAGAATACTAGTATGACATCAAAAGACTATATTATCGCTAATTTACTAGTTAATACCTTAGATAAATTATTGTTATTTACGAATAAGGGGAATTATATATATCTAAATGTCCATCAAATAGAACAAGTTAAAACATTAGAATTTAAACAACATATAAACGATCTTGTTCGGATTGACCCCGATGAACATCTAGTAAAAGTAATAGTTATGCCCGATAAACTAGATAATAAATTCATCATTATGGCTACTAGATTAGGCTATATTAAGAAATCACCATTAGAAGAATTTCCTACAACAAGACATAATAAGACCTACACAGCCATTAATTTTAAGGATGATAATGATGAACTCATAAATGCTTATATATCTGATGACAAGAATCGCCATGTACTAATTGTGACAAAAAATGGTTATATGAACAAGTATAGAGAAGAGCAAATACCCGTCACCAAACTACGGGCTGCAGGTGTTAAAAGTATTAATCTAAAACCAGATGATGAAGTAGTAGGATTTGTCTATTTCTATAATAATGTATATGATTTAATCCTATTAACAAACCGTGGTAATGTAAAGCGAGTTAATCCAAATGAAATCGAAGTCGCAGCACGCACAAATCGGGGAGAGATGACTCTTAAGGCATTAAAGAAAAATTCTCATTATTACATAGGTTGTGTTTATTTACAAACTAATGAACCATTTATCGTGGAAAAAGAAGATAATGGTTATTTAACTCTAATTAATAAATTGGAACATTATTCAGAAC
>JAAYWZ010000106.1 GCA_012516175.1 Bacilli bacterium | reverse complement strand
GACTACAGGAATTGAACCCGTAACCTACTGATTACAAGTCAGTTGCTCTACCGATTGAGCTAAGTCGGCATATAAAATGGCGGAGTAAGAGGGATTTGAACCCTCGCGCCGGGTTTCCCCGACCTACACCCTTAGCAGGGGCGCCTCTTCAGCCTCTTGAGTATTACTCCACTCTAAAACGCCATTTTATAATACACTATCTGTTTTAAGTTGTCAAGATATTAACCACGAAAATTAGCCAAAATCAAATCAGTTTATTCTGGTTTAATCATCGTAAGTGACAATCTTCTTCGTAATAAATCAATACTTTCAACATAAACTGTCACAATATCTCCAACATTTACTACTTCCATTGGGTGTTTAATATACCGTTTACTAAGTTTAGAACGATGTACTAAACCATCTTCTTTAACACCACAATCAACGAAAGCACCAAAATCCACAACATTGCGCACTGTTCCTTGGAGTTCCATACCAACATGAAGGTCTTCTAAACGCATAACGCCACGCTTTAATAATGGTTTAGGTAAATCATCACGTGGATCTCGATTTGGTGCTACTAAAGCATCGAGGATATCATTTAAAGTATGCTCACCTAAATTAGTAATATGCATTAATTCTTTGCAATCAGCATTACTAATTTTGTCAATTAGTTTTTCTCTACCTAAATCATTTACAGTGCATTCAAGATGTTTGAGTATCTTCATCGTATTTTCGTAATTTTCTGGATGAATCCCTGTTTTATCTAAAGGTTGCACACCATCAACAATTCTTAAAAACCCAATAGCTTGCTCATAAGCTTTAGCACCAAAACGGCTTACATTCTTGAGTTCTTCTCTCGATTTAAACTTACCATGTTCATTCCGATATTGCACAATATTTCTTGCGACTTGGGTATTTAAACCAGATACATATTTTAATAATGCTTCACTGGCAGTATTGACATTAACACCAACGCGGTTAACTGTGGTTTCAACCACAAATTGTAAAGTCTCTGCCAGTTTTGTTTGATTAACATCATGTTGATACTGGCCAACGCCAATGGATTTAGGATCAATCTTGACTAATTCTGATAAAGGATCTTGAAGTCTACGCGCAATTGATACTGCCGAACGTTCCTCAACATGTAAATCAGGAAACTCTTCTTTCGCAAGCTCTGAGGCTGAATATACACTGGCTCCTGCTTCACTAACTATAATATATGATACATCGCGTTTAAGGTTATTGATTACACTTATGACAAATTCCTCAGTTTCACGGGAAGCTGTACCATTGCCGATCGCAATAATATCAACATTATAATCGTCAACAACTTTAATGATTTCGCGTCTTGCTTCTTGCACACGTTCATCATTTACTTCCTCGCCCACATAACGTTCATGCGGATAAATCACACCTTTAGTTAATAGTTTTCCCGTACCATCAACCACCGCATATTTACAACCTGTCCGATAAGCTGGGTCAATACCTAATACAATTTTTTCTTTCATCGGTGGTTGCAGTAACAGCTTACGAAGATTTTCCGAGAATATCGTAATTGCCTGTTCCTCTGCTTTTTCTTTTAACTCAGCTCTAATCTCCCGTTCTACTGATGGTTTAATCAAGCGTTTATAGCCATCATCACATGCCATCATTACATATTCAGTAACAGGAGATTTATCATCTTTAATCATTTTATTATAAATAAAGTTAAGTATTTTCTCTTTAGGTTCAACTAGAGAAACACGTAAGACTTTTTCGTTTTCACCACGATTAATCGCGAGAATGCGATGTGAGACAATCTTACTTATTGGTTCTTGATAATCATAATACATTTCATAAACCTTACGTTCATCTAGAGTCTCATCTTTAACTTTAGATTGGATAACTCCTTCATGGAAAATGACATCTTTAACAAATTTTCTAATGTCTGCATCATCACTTACTATTTCGGCGATAATATCCATCGCACCTTGTAAAGCCTCATTAATATCATTTACACCATGTTCAGGATTAATGTATTTTTGTGCTTCCGCTAGAATATCGATTTCCTTAGGGAATGATAATAATGTATGTGCTAAAGGTTCTAATCCTTTCGCTATTGCCTCTGTAGCCCGTGTCTTTTTCTTTTCTTTATAAGGACGATAAATATCTTCGATTTCTGCAAGTTTTTCACATTTCAAGATTTTATCTCTTAACTCGTCTGTTAGTTTACCTTTTTCCGCAATTAATCTAATGACATCATCTTTACGTTGTAACAAGTTGAGTTGATATTCATACTCTTTTGATATTTCCCTAATCTTCTCTTCATCCAATGCACCTGTTACTTCTTTTCGATAACGTGCGATAAATGGCACGGTATTATTATCTGCCAAAAGTTCCAACACTTTTTCTACCTGAATTGGCTTAATGTTTAGATCTTTGGCAATCTTCACAATTAAATCTTGATTAAAAACAACTTCTGCCATTATATCCTCCTCAATCTGAATAAAGCATTCATACTAACTTATTCTAACATATTTTTTCGAGATTTAGTATATTAAATTAGTTAGCTCTCTATAAATAAAAAAAGTTAGATTCATTACTCTAACTTTTAGTGCCCAATTGAATGGGGGGTCGTGGGTATTAACCCACGACCCAATATTAGGGGTTATTATGAAAAGGGTATATGGGGGTGCAAAATAATATTTTTGCGGTAACACTACTCTTGTAGTGCTACACGAAAATTATAACATAGACTTTTCTTTTTGTTAAGCATTTTGATAAAAAAACGATATTATAACAATAAGTGTATTTTTTCACCAATGTAAACTTTTTTCTTTCAAATATAAAGTACTATTTTCTTATTTGATTTCTCGTAAAACTCCAATAAAGCGTATAATATCTTGGATATCCCGACAACAAGAAACTCTTATATAATGATTATACTCTTCACCAAAGATCCTACCAGGCACCACCGCAATCTGATATTTCTCACTTAAGATTTTTGCTAAACCCTCATCATCTAACCCTAACTTATCCGTCCTTATAAAAACATAGTAACCCCCATTACCCTTAACATAATCAATATTTAACTCATTAAGTTCATCTTGAAGATAGCGAGTGTTATTTAAATAATATTTACGCACAAAATTGGGATAATAATCATCGTCAAGTGCATTTTTAGCCCCTTCTTGTAGGAGTTTCGATAAAGACGCAATCATCAAACAATTTAACTTATGTAAGTTATTTATTATCTTCTTACTACTTAAGACAAAACCAATTCTAAAACCAGTCATTAGATGTGATTTTGATAAACTATTAATAAAGATAAACTTCTCTTTTAAATCTAAATCCATGAGTTCAGTGAAGGATACATGATCCTCATTAGTGTAAGCACGATATACTTCATCAACGATGATATATAAATCCTTTTTCTTAAAAAGTTTGAGTAATTCACTCTTTTCCTCTAAAGAATATGTTATACCCGTAGGATTACATGGTTCATTGATAATTAAACCCACTGTATTAGGTGTAATATGCTCTTTCAGTTTGTTAACGGTGATCTTAAAGTTATCACTTGCTGTATCAATAATAATCGGCTTTGCACCTAATAGAGTTATTATTTGCACATAACTAGGATAATAAGGAGCTAACACAATTACTTCATCTTGATTACTATTAATTAATGACATAAGAGAAATAAAGACACCTTGCGTAGCACCATTGGTAATGATAACTTCATCATGACTATATTGAGGATAATATTTACTAACATATTTCTTCCGTAAATCCTCTTCACCACTAATGGTACTATATTTGGTTTGATTCATAAGAAGGGCTTCATAAACACCTAATTTCGCATTAAAAGGGGCGTGGAAATGCCCTTCGCCAACCGTCAAATCAATACCATTTGGTGATGATTCAATTAGTTTTCGGTATTGGCGAAGGGTATGTAAGGTTAAGTTATTTAATCGTTCATTCATCGTTATTTTTCAGCACTTGTAGCTTTAGTGAAGGAATTGGCGATGGTATATAATTGATCGGGAGTTAAGTCATTCGAGAAGAGGAAGAACTCAATGCCATTTTCAATCCAGATTAGTGACCGATCACTTAAGAAGGCTACCCCACTACAAATAATTATAGGATCTGCAAATAATATTTCTGAAGGACCTAATTCTTCTTCCTTGTCAATGTATTCTTGAATAACAGTAAAGGATTTCGGCCCTTCAAAGGTCATAATTGCACGTTTTCCGTTATCGAGTTCTTTTACTGTTTCTGCTGTTAACTCTGTTCCTTGAATATTCGTGGGATACATGATGTCCCGCTCTGCAAATGTCGGTAAGGTAGCGCCGAATGTGTCAATGGCTTTATTCATACTATATTCTACTTCGAATTCTTCTTCATTAAACTTTGGCTTTAAATTAACATTTGTGAATTTAACATTCATCTTTTCATTCATACCAGAATCAAACACAATTACTTCTTTCGGGAATAGTGTTTTCCCATCAACGATAATGCGTTGCTTACTGAGTTCTTGTGATTTACGATAGTTTACTTTGGTATCAATTACGTAATCTTCACCCTGTTTAGTGATCATCGCGTTTTTGTCATTGATAATATCCTTAACTAAGGATTGGAATAAGTATGGTTGCGAACTATTTAATGGCCAGTCACTTTGAAATTTAAAACTCTTATTTAAAGCAGGACTTAAAACATAAACACCTTCATCATTCTTTAAGACAATTTGAACATTCTGGCTGTCGCGATTCTTTAAAGTCACCTTATAATAATGAGGTTGTTGAAATTTAATATTGACATCAAAAAGATGGGATTTATTCATTTCTTTGATATCCATTACTGCATCAACTTCAAAGGCTTTGATTTCTTCTACCTTTTCACCCAATGCTTTAACGATATCAGTCTGACTATGCTTATCACAAGCATTTATAAGCCCTATGAGTAACACCATAGTTAAGATATAAATAAGTTTACGCATAACTCCACCTCGCATCATTTTTCATTAAATCTTATGACTTGAATTATGATAATATTCTACAATGTATAAAATTGTCACGAATAGAGATAATATTAGTGAAAACTAAAGAGGAGGCGGACTTATGAGTGTTACATTACTTCAAAAAATCGCCCTCGTCGTAACCATTATCGGTGCGATTAACTGGGGTTTAATTGGTTTGTTCCAATTTGACCTTGTAGCTTGGTTATTTGCGGGTGAAACTTCAATTGTTTCTCGAACAATTTATACCCTCGTAGGTATCACAGGTTTAATAAACATTGGTTTGCTATTTGCACCAACAGAAGATTGAAGTAAAAAAGGCTAAGAAATTAGCCTTTTTACTCTTCAATCACCACAAATGCTAAAGCATATTGTTCAGTATGACTGATAGACACATGTATTTTTGAATCATTTTGCATATTAATAAATGGTTTACCTAACTCATCATTAAGTACTTCAATATCTTTAAATCTTAGCTCTCCTATACCTGTACCTAGAGCTTTCGCATAAGCTTCTTTCACCGCAAAACGACCAGCAAGGAATTCTAGTTTTCGGTTTTCATTATTAAAACGCCTGAAGAGTTCAAATTCTTTTTCACTTAGTACTCGTTCAGCGAGTCTTTGATAGTTAACCTTAATTCGGTTAATTTCAACTAAATCAGTGCCTACACCAAAAATCATTGTCATCACCTCAAAGAAATAAATGTTAAACATAATTTGCGAAAGAAAATTTCGCAAAAATGCACGATGCTACTTTTAGTCTGTAGATTATCTAGATATTTATAAGTATTTTTTAAGTAAATGGTGGTGATAAATGATGAAAGATCGTGAGTTTAACGAGCTCTTCGGTAAGAAGTTACGCTTACTTAGGATGAGTAAAGGTCTATCCCAAGAAGAGTTAGGTTTTTTGAGTGGTATGCATCGTACTTATATTGGACAAATCGAACGAGCAGAAAAGAATATTACCATCGCAAATGCTTATCGATTATCAAAAACTTTAGAAGTTGATATCCGCGAGTTATTCGATTTCAGCGATGTATATAAAGAAAATAGTGATAAGAATGATAAGAACCATAAATAATTAATGCACATTATTAACTTAATGTGTATTTTTTATTTTCTCTAAATATTTCTGCATGTTAATATCATCTTGCAAGGGATATTGATAACCTAACTTTTCTGCGACAAAGGTACCTGTTATACGCATGAGTCTACAACTAGTCAAGATTGCCCCCCAAATATCTTCATAGTTTTTTCCTACATAAGTTTCCTCTAACAATTCATATAGACTAAACGGAAGATATCTTTTGATAAAGCGACCATAAGCACCAAGATTTACCTGAAAATCATATAGACATCCAATATACCAACAGATTACCTCGATTAATGGTTTGCGAACAATTGTATCAAACATCGTTTTAACATAAATTAGTTCATCACGCTTTATACCTTTAGCGACATTATTTAAACACCAAAAGAACTCATTAACTGCTTTTTGAAATTCTTGTTCTGTAGGTTTTTTTACATAATAATTCTTTTCCGTTGCTACTCCTAAATTGGGAATCATTCCATCTTTATCAAGTAATTTCACTAAGAGACTATCTTGGATAACTTCGGATAAGCGACTTATCGAGACAAATGTCATATCGATACGAAACTGTTCTTGGTATAGTAATAAAAATATATGTTTATTAAGATCGATGATGTTATGTTGATACATAACTAAGTCACCAAAAGTATGAACCCAACGATGATCATGAAGGTAGTAATCTGGTGTATTAGTAAGCATAATAACATCATAATCTTGATAAATGTCGGGTGTAATATTACTATTAGTCCTTGAACCAGTTAGTAAACACGCTCTAATATCTTCATGTTCATCTGCGAATTGAATAATTTTTTTCAGAATATCATTCATATTTTCACCCCATGTCATAATAATTGTAATGGATTAGTAACTAGAAGTCAAAATTTTATAAAAAACTCTTTATATCTTTCCAAATTATAGTATAATTATCTTGAAAGCGTTTTCTTAAGGAGATGTGTTTATGAAGTCATTAGATGAAATTATGTTATGTGCTCAAACTCGTCCAAACAAAACAATTGCGGTAGCATGTGCCGAAGATCATGAAGTACTCCAAGCAGTAAGTGATGCAGTTAAACTTAATCTAGCTCATTTCATTTTGTTTGGTGATGAAATCAAAATGCGCAACATAGCGCAGGAAATGAACTTTGATTTTGTCAATTGTCAACTTGTTAATGTTCCAGATAAGGAACAAGCATGTCTTGAAGCAGTAAAATCCGTATCACCTGGTAGCGCTGATGTATTGATGAAGGGTATTGTTGATACCGCCATTATCATGAAAAAAGTCTTAGATAAAGAAGTAGGACTTCGAACCGATAATCTCATTAGTCATGTAATGGTTATCCAACTACCTAAATTTGACCGTTTAATTTTCTTAAGTGATGGTGCGATGAATATTGACCCCAGTATTGATGATTTAAAGAAAATCACTAAAAATGCGGTTAAATTAGCCCACAATATTGGTATCTCACGTCCTAAAGTTGCTTGTATAAGTGCAGTCGAAAAAGTGAACCCAAAGATGCCATCAACGATTAAATGTCAAGAAGTTGAAAAGATGGTAGAAAACTTAGAAATTTTCCAATGTGACATTTGCGGTCCGTTGGCAATTGATTTAGCTCTTGATAAAGAAGCAGCACGCATAAAAAACATTAAGAATCCTGTCGCAGGTAATGCGGATATACTCATTGTACCATATATTGAAGTTGGGAACGCTTTGTACAAAGGTTGGGTCTTTGGTTCTGACAATGTTAAGAGTGCTGGTATCATCGTTGGAGCGAGAGTACCTATTGTTTTAACTAGTCGTGCTGATAGCGCCGAATCAAAACTCTATTCTATCGCCTTAAGTGTACTTCTAGATAAGGAGAATTAGTAATGGGTAAATTAATCCTAATCATCAATCCAGGTTCGACATCAACGAAAATTGCTGTCTACGATGATGATAAACAAGTATTTGAAGAAAAAATCTCTCATTCTGTTGAAGAATTAAAACCATTTCCGAATATCATTAGTCAATTTGAATTTCGCAAAAGCCTTGTCTTAGAAAGCCTTAAAACTCGTAATTTTGATATTTCTAAACTCGCTGCTGTTTGTGGTCGGGGAGGAATGTTAAGACCTTTAGAGAGCGGTACTTATTTAGTTAATGAACACATGATTCAAGATGTATATGAGGCCAAACGGGGTGAACATGCCTCAAATTTAGGATGCATCATTGCCCATGAAATCGCAAAAGATTTGAATATCCCCGCGTTTATCGTCGACCCTGTAAGTGTTGATGAGATGGAAGATATTGCAAGGATATCAGGGCATCCCTTATTTGAACGTCAATGCATCTTTCATGCTTTGAATCATAAAGCTACTGCTCGAAAGGTTGCTAAAGATGTGGATAAAAAGTATGAGGAAATGAACCTAGTTGTGGCTCACCTTGGCGGTGGGATAAGTGTGGCTTGCCACAGAAAAGGTCGAGTTGTTGATGTAAACAATGCCCTTGATGGTGATGGTCCAATGAGCCCAGAACGCAGTGGTACCGTACCATTAGGACCACTGTATAAACTATGTTTTAGTGGACAATATACACTTCAAGATATTAAACGAATGAACTATGGTCAAGGGGGGTTGGTTGCCTATTTAGGCACCAATAACGCAAAAGAGATTGTCAAACGCATTGAAAATGGGGATAAATATGCTGAATTGATTATGGATGCGATGATTTACCAAATTGCTAAAGAGATTGGTGCTTGTAGTACCGTCTTTTATGGTGATGTTGACTACATCGTGTTAACTGGTGGTCTAGCATATGAACCTTATATCACTAATCGCATCACTGAAAGAGTAAAATTCATCGCTCCTGTGCTTGTATATCCTGGTGAGGATGAACTCCTTGCCTTAGCACTAGGTGCTTTACGTGTCCTAAATGGTGAAGAAGAGGCAAAAACGTATTAATAATAAAATTATTATTGGAGGGAGATTCTATGGGTATTTTTGACTACATGGAGAAATATGGTCACGAGCAAATCATATTTTTCTATGACAAAACAACAGGTTTAAAAGGGATTACTGCGATTCATGATACCAAGTTAGGTCCCGCTATCGGGGGAACTAGACTCTGGAACTACAAGACAGAAGAAGAAGCGCTCTTCGATGTTGTTCGTTTATCCCGTGGGATGACTTATAAGTGTGCAGCTGCTGAATGTAACTGTGGCGGTGGCAAGACTGTATTATTAGGCGATCCCAAAACAGTAAAAACAGAGAGTTACTTACGCGCTTATGGTCGTTATGTCCAATCTCTAAATGGACGTTTCTACACCGGTGAAGACATGAATATTGATGAGCATGATTGTGAATACATGTTGATGGAATCTGACTACATCAATGGTAGGGCAGATTTATCAGGTAACCCTTCACCAGTCACTGCTTATGGTGTTTACTGGGGATTAAAAGCATGTGCGATGGAAAAATGGGGTAGCAATTCCTTAAAGGATAAAGTTGTTGCTGTACAAGGGCTAGGAGCTGTTGGTCGCCAATTATGTGAATACCTATATCAAGAAGGTGCCAAACTCATCGTTACTGATATTGCACCAGAAAAAGTTGAATTAATGGTAAAATCATACAATGCAAAAGCAGTAAAACCCGACGAAATCTACTCTGTAGATTGCGATATCTTCGCACCATGTTCTATTGGTGCTGTATTAAACGATGATACTATTCCACAATTAAAATGCCAAATTGTTGGTGGCTGTGCTAATAATGTCCTTCTTGATGAAAAGCGCCATGGCGATATGTTAATGGAATTAGACATCCTTTACGCTCCTGATTTTGTAATTAATGGCGGCGGGTTAATCAATGTGTATCAAGAATTCTTCCCACCATATGATCGGGAAAAGACCTTAAAGATTGTAGAACGCATTTACGATCGCTTATTATATATTTTTGCATTAGCGAAAAAATATAATATTAATACACAATTAGCCGCAAATAGATACGCTGAAGAACGGATTGAAATGATTAAGAATATTCGTTCAAACTACATTCCAAACAGTAAGAGTTTATAAGAAAGTAAAAGTCCTTCAAGGAATACCTTGAAGGACTTATTTATTAAACTATAACTTCTTCGATGATTGTCTTGATTTCTACCAACTTACTCGTAGCAATATTCCAAACGAGATTAATGTGTTCAGGGCTCTTTTCAATATTACGCAAATTAATTAGTTCTTCCCAAGGAATATCACTAAACCCCTGTTTAACATCATCAGGTACATGACGAGCTGCTTCACTAATAATGTTTAGGTATTTGATGACGTTTTCTACCATGTGATAATTACTCTTAAAATCATCAATTGTCTTATCTTTCAGTAATTCTATAACTTTATTTATTGTAGTAAGAATTTCATCAAGAAAAATGTTCACAAGTTTAGTCATAAATTCCTCCTTAAATTTTAGAATCTAACCAATTTATAAATTAACAACTATTAATCTCGTTTATAATAGAATATTTACTATTAATATATTATTTTAACATAAAAATGATATTTTTCAAGAAACCCCTATAGTCTAGAAGAAAAAAAAGGGAGGAAATTTAGCAAATGTCGGATTTCCTCCCATTATAATTGACACTTCATCTTTATCTGTTGAGTTTTTGTCTCAGCATATCAATTACTGTTCCATCACGATATTCAATTACCGCTACTACTTTATCACCTAAGGCAATCTCTTCGGGAACACCTAGATACTTATCAGTAATTTCTTTTAATTCTTCAATGGATACAATAGGTAAATTAGTTCTTTTAAAGTTTTCGAGCAAATCAGTACGCTTAGGATTAACCGCAATTCCTCTTTCTGTAACTAAAACATCAACACTCTCACCAGGCGTGGTTCGACATAATACCCGTTCTTTTATTAAAGGAATACGAGCATTAAATAGCGGAGATACAATGATCGTTACCTTCGAACCACTAGCAGTATCGGCATGTCCACCTGATCCACCCATAATGATGCCAGTAGAACTGGTGGTGACATTCACATTAAAGTCAAGATCAATTTCAGTAGCTCCCAAGATGACAAAATCTAAATCATTAACAATTGCATCATCGTTAATATTCGCATACTTAGATGCACTTATCGCGATATGATTTTTATTTTCACGAATAGAACGGACTGCTTCTAAATCGAAACATTGCACATCATAGAGTTTGTCAAATAGACCCGCTTCTAACATCTCGACAATATAACCGGTTATCCCACCAGAGGCAAAACTACCTTTTATTTGGTGCTCTCTCATAATTTGTTTTAGGTAGTAACTTACCGCCAGACTTGCTCCTCCCGCTCCCGTTTGGAAGGAAAATCCATTGCGGAAATAACCTGAGTAGCGAATTACATCAGCAGCTAATCTGGCTATCTTTAGTCCAATGGGGTTACGAGTGATTTGGGTAGTTCCTGATACAATCCCTTTCGGATCACCTATGGATGGTACAGAAACTATGTAATCGATATATCTGCCCTCGATTTCATATTCATCTATATGATCCACATAATTATCAGTAATCGCTACCGCAATCTCAGCGTACTGTGCATCAGTTACTGCATACCCAAGGGAACCACAAGCACTCTTACCGTGTTTTCCCGAAATATTCCCCAGCTTATCACATGTTGGACTGGCGATAAATGCAAGATCAATTTTTACATCGCCACTTTCAACTAAGCGGACTCTTCCACCATGAGTATGCATGACGCATACTTTTTCTAGTTTACCAAAACTAATTGCTTCAGCTACAGGTCCAGATATGTAAGCTGCATAGATGCGGGTTACAATTCCCTTCTCGATTAAATCTACTATTGGCTTGTGACAAGGAAAGAGTGAACTCGCAAAGATGGTGATATCGTGAATATTTCTTTGGGCAATTTTTTCCATAACCATGTTTAAGACATAATCACCATTACGCAGATGATGATGGAAACTAATAGTCATCCCATCCTTAAGCGGTAGTTCATCAAGTAGTTTATCTAAACTATCACGATATTTATCTTTGCTTAAGTTATTTTTGTTTGGATAAATTAATTTGGATGTCTTATGTAAATCAACGGAAGTAAATAATTCAAAATTTTCCTTATAACCGTTAATCTTCATCATTGTCACTCACTAACTTTAATTTCTTTGCGACTTCAATAATATATTCTGCCCGTTTAATTATCGGAAGGTCAACCATCTTACCATCTATGGCAAAAACACCCTTACCCTCTTTAGTCGCTATATCACGGGCTTCTAAGATTCTTAGTGAATGTTTGATATCATGTTCACTTGGACTAAAGACTTTATTGATTGTGATAATTTGACGGGGATTAATGGCAGCTTTACCATCAAAACCTAAAGCTTTCGCAAATTCTGCATCCTTTTGAAGTCCCTCTTCATCATTTACATCTGTAAAAGGTGTATCGATACAGAATTTATTTAAAGCCTTGGCAGCGTTAACGACACGCATGCGGGCATAGAGGAGTTCTTGTCCACTCTTTGTGCGCTTACAATTTAAGTCAACGCACAAATCTTCTCCTCCTAACATTAAACCTAAACAGCGCTCGCTCGTACTTAAAATATCAAAGACTTTTTCTACTCCTAGCGCACTTTCTATTAGCACCATAATGTTGATATTAGTGCCTCTAAGCTGCTTTTCTAATACTTTAACTCCTTCAACACTGGCTTTGGGGAGTAGTATCATGTTTATTGGTAACTTTTTTAATGCTTCGATATCAGCTTCAAAGAAGGGTGAATCAAGTGGACTAAGGCGCACGATGAGTTCTGCATTAAATTCAAATGTTTCTAGCGCTTGTTTAACGAGTTCACGTGCTGCATCTTTTTCTTCTAAAGCAACGCTATCTTCTAAATCGAAGATTAACGCATCACTATCAAAAACATCACCATTTTGGACCATACCTGGATTATTCCCAGGAATAAACAACATGCTTCTTCTAATCCTATTCATGTTCTAACCCTCTTTTAATAGCGGTAAGCATGCGCGAGCGAATCGCATAATCCAAGGCTCCTTTATCAATCGCTTTAACGTAGACATTCGTCAAATTATGTTCTTTTAAGACTGCTTCAATAACTTGTCTAATATGTTTACCATATAATTCACTAACGATACTTTCAATTTCGATAAACGTATCTTCCTCAGTTGGATAAATCATGATATAGATGTCATTGGATTCATATGTGCCAGCTTTAGCTGGTTTAGTTAAGCGCATGTTAATCATCCTTTTTACTGTTATGGTACTTAACAATCGCGATAACCCGATTCATTTCATTATTAACAATCATATAACCTTCATCAAATCCCATACCTGGTTTAGCGAGAACTTGATCGGCACCGCATGCAAGAGCGATATTGGTGGTTACTTCAGCGGAGACATTGGTTTCATTGCAGGTACCACCAACGTACGTACCAATACCCTTTTCTCTACAATATAGTATGGCTTCAACGATGTTATTGATGCCTCCTAAATCAGGCGTTTTAATTTGGATCATATGTCCTGCTTTTCTATCCGCAAAATCTTTAATATCTTCTAAAGTGTTACACCATTCGTCCGCAACAATTTCCACAGGAATATAACGGCTATCAATTTCTTCTCTTAAAAGTCTCAGTGCTTCAATTTGTTTTTCGCGGTCTTCCACATCCATTGGTCCTTCGATTCTGAGTTTAAATGGTCTTGCGGCATTCGCTAATGTTTCAATATAATCAGCCATCTTCTTTGTGTCATTATCAAAGATAATACCAATAGTACCATACACATCTAAATGTAGAATTGGTTGATAATCATCTCTTAATCGTTTGGTAATAATTCGGTCTCTTAACCAGGTAACATAATCTAATAATAGTTCACCCTTATATCCAAGTTTCTTTTCAATATTATTGATTAGACCATGTGGTAAGACATCTGCTTCTTTAATAATCATCTTGTCCACATTAGTATAACGTTCATCACCACATTGACCGAAGATGGGGATGCGGGAAATCTCATGGCTGATTTGATAGTCTCGCTGAATTACTTCTGCCATCGTCAAATGATTCGCTTTGGCGACCGCTTGCAGGATAGCTTGGGTTACACCATAGCGAATTGCTGTATGTAGTGGTTTACCATTAACTTGGAGTTTATCAATCTTTTCCGCTAAATTGCGGAAAGATAGAAGTTCTTGATTAATCAGTTCTGGTTTAATGTATTCCCTAATAATAGGAATAAAGTCCTTCGCTAAGAATAAGGGGTCCCGTCCACCTGCGCCAGAATATTGGACAGCAGCGCAATCACCTACTGCAATATCCCCATTATCAAGTACTAGCATTACGCTTATAGCTTCCCCAGCTTGTCTAATTGCGGTGAACCCTGAAGTTACTGGTTCACCTTCATAAATGAACAAGTCTTGTTTAGCACCTTTTTTGATTGCGCGTTGATCATCAAAATAGAATCCTGATTTACCCTCACTCAATAAAACATCAACTATTTTCATTTACTCACCTACTTCCGAAAATTAATTGGACGACCAACTAAGCGGCCTTCACTTATCGCAAAGATATCATCAACAGTCATACGGAAATCAACTGGTCTTTTTTCGATAATAGCACGCTTTTCTAACATATAACGGTTGTAAGCCTTGAGTTCTTCCGTTAAAGGCACATTACCGAATTCAAGATAACGTACTGCTCCATAAGTATCACGTGCAGGCAAAATCTTATTAGCATTATATCTGCTTGGCGCAAATGGAATATCTAAAATACCGCGTTTAAAAGCTTCTACAACACCTACTGCTAAATCATCATTACCTACTTCAAAGACTTTATTTAAAATGCAATTGGTCTCTTCTTTAATAATTGTCATTTGTTCCTTTAGTTTCTTCGACATATAAACTTTTTGGTCAGCTAGAAGGTTTAATACCATTTTGGTACATTTAAGCCCATTCGCATTGGCTTCTTTCGTTGGAATACCAATCGCTTCATGAGGTGTTTTAACAATAACTTTGGTGACTTTTGCTAAAGCTGCAGTAACGGACGCGTTCGCGATTGCCCCATAAGCTTTCGCTTCATCTTTAGGAAATCCACCCATCCATTGATGGAATACAGTGGTTACTAACACATCATTGTAACCATACTTTTTTAAATACTCTTCTGTTTGTTCATCTAAGGCTTTAATAGCCGCAATATCTTGAATTTGATTACCGCATTGCCCATAACCTACAGTGATATGTTTTACCCCTTGTTCGGCAGCTAAAAGGGCTTCGATAATCGCTACCGCATTGGACATTGAAGGTGGTACTAAAGTACCAGTAAGGGGTCCAAAGGGTTCACGGTTAATCGGAATACCATGTTCTTCATAAATAGCAGCCAAACGGTCACAGTATTGCCAGTCTTTAATGGATTTTTCTAATGGGACATCTTTGGAATAAGGTACATTATAAGAGATCCCCCCACCCTCGTTGGAGGTCCAACCAGCCGCATGGATAATTTCACTCATTAAGCGTGCATCAGGTGTACCATGGCGAGCTTGGATGGGTAAATCTAAACTTTCTTGAACTAATCTAGCACCATATACCCCATGGTTTACTACAGGGAACCCATTTAACATGGAGCGACCTAAACGTCGTGATTCTTCAATACCTAATTCACAGTTTTCATACCGATTCTGTCGGGTATAGGAATCTATGGTTACTGGTAAGAGGTCAGCTTCACCTTCTTCTGCTAAGTAGCGTAAGAGATCGATTAATTCCTGGATTAACGCAACGCCAGCTCGAGGTTGGGTCAACACTTGTTGATCATGTTTCGCTTTTTTAAGACGTAACGCAAAGTTTTTATTCTTTGGAACTTTAAGTGCATATCTAATGTTCGCTTCTAAATCACGAACTTGTTCACCTGTTGGCCATGTTTTTAAAACTTCTTCCCGAATTTTAAGAAGTTCATCCATTGAGAGTTTTTTATTTGTGAGCTCCAATTTCCTTTTCCTCCTAAATCTCAACTATATATTTCTTCATAATGTTTAAAGCCGTATCAGGTAAGTCAAAAGCGAGGAGACCCATCGCTGATAAGATATACTCGTAATCAATCTTGATGATTGGGTGTTTAGGTTTCAAAATAGTCGGTTCACTTGATGAATATAAACCTTCTTTTAAGATATTCTCGGGATTATTACTGTGGACGATAACCCCACCTGTTCCGATTAAGTATTTAGCTTCCATTAAATCCTTTCCATATTGATTAAAAATATCTCCAATAGGTGTGTAAACTACTTCTAAATAGCCAGCATGACGATTTAACGCTAACCGAGTTGCGACTTTCGCCAGCGCTTCATCAAAGGCAATATCCAGTTCATCTTTTGGTACAAAGTTTATATGGTCATGACGATAAGCACATTTTTCCTTGATATCAGGAACATCAACATATTCCCTAATCAGTTTTTCGCCACTAGCTTCATATAGTGCTAAGGCAGAATAGCGCATGCCTAAATCACCTTCAACTGTGCGCTTCGCAAATGGTTCTTGGAGCCCTTTTAAGTTTATTCCCGCTTTCGTAGGATATCCATCCGCTAAGGAATGAACATCAGTGGTCGCTCCCCCGATATCAACGATAATTAAATCACCGATTCCATCTTGTTTAGATGTTCCTAAACTTAAGATTTCACCAGCTTTGAGTACTGCTGCTGGTGTTGGCATCAGGATACCATCAATATAGTTGTTTGCTTCATCCATACCTTTGGATTTAATGATGTTTTTCATAAAGATTTCGCGAATCTTTTCCCGAACAGGCACAACATTAAGGACATTTAACCTTGGCATCACATTTTCGGTAAACACATAATTAAAACCAGCATCATCAAAGATGGTTTTAATGTCATCATAACAACATTTATTACCAGCAACGATTATCGGGATATGCTTGATATTTTCTGCAATCTTATGGGCATTATGAAGAATTGTTTTGGTATTACCACCATCGGTGCCACCAGACAGAAGGATAATATCGACTTTTGAACTGAGGATTTCCTGTATTTCCGCATTAGTTAATTCAAAACTATATGTCTTAAGTACTCGCGCCCCCGCTCCTAACGCTGCTCTTTTACTAGCTTCCACTGTTAACTCTGGTACGAGCCCAATCGTAATCATCTTGAGTCCACCAGCTGCGGAGGAACAAGCGAGTTTCTTAACTATTTTAACTTCATTTCTATCAAACTTTTCGCAGAGTAGTTGATAAGCTTGATTAAAGCCTTCCATAATGTTGGTTTCTACTGTCGTAATAGCTTTTGCAGTTGCGATAATTCTTTCATTACCAACATCAACTAAGGTTAATTTGGTATATGTACTACCAAAATCAATAAGTAAATAAGCTTCTATCATACTATTCCAAGATCCTTCTTCAAGTCTTTAATACCTTCTTCAATTCTGACACCTGGTGCATAGACACGGTTAAAGCCCATTTTTTTGAAACGTTCTTCAACATCGGCGAAATCTTGTTTACCAACCACAATATTACCACCTATGTATAATAAAATGTTGGTTAAGCCCGCTTCGTTACATTTTTCCCTAAACCCTTGACAATCCAATTCCGCATGCCCATATAATGAAGATACTAAAATGGCATCAGCATTGGTTTCAATCGCCGCATTTATGAAGTCTTCTTGGCTTGACATAACCCCAACATTTACCACATTAAAGCCTTCACTAGTCAAAACATGTTCAATAATTTTGTTGCCTACGGCATGAACATCAGCACCAATTACCCCTATTACTACTGTCTTCCCATTACTATTCATCGTGCTTCTCTCCTTCTATTTATTTATATTATCAATGTAATTTTTAACAAGTTTTAAGAAAATTGTGCCACAGAGTAAGTCACAAGAGCCACCTGGATTTATCCCCTTATGGATAAAATCCTCACTTACTTGTTGAATCTTATAAAAATCAAGTTCTTCAAGATACAATCTACTCATCACTTGTTTCACATAATTTAAGGAGTCCAACCCTCTCCGACTAATAATCGTTGTATCATCGCATTTACTCATAAGGTAAATGAAAGTCTTAACAAAAGAGGTTCTATCTTGTAAATCTATTATTTTTAGTGCCTCTTGAATTAAGGGGAACCCTAAACTGGCTTCAAATCTTACTCCACCTATATTATATTGTTTATAGACTTGTTCACCCTTAGTTAAATTATCTCGGTTAAGGTTTTCTAATTCTTTAAATTTTTGCTTGCCTAACATTTCAACATACGTAAAGATTTCCGAAAAATCTTTACCACAATATATCACTTTCGCACTACTCATTATAAGTAACCCTAACACAAAGATTAATCCTTTTTGGGTGTTTACCCCTTTGGTTTTCTTAAACATCGCTTCTTCACAAGCTTTGCCTATCTCTACTGATGCATCATACATTTCATTAATTGATTTACTCTGAAATCCTAGTTGGGCAAATTTCAACATGTATTTACTTATAACGGATATGGAGTCAAGAAATAAGTGATAATCCATATCCTGATGAGCACCACTAGTTGAGGGACTTACTTTACCAAAAGAGGGTTCAAGGCTCACTTCATACAACATCGCTTGTATCGCGAACTCCATTAAATCTAAAGGGATGTTTAAGAACTTCTGCACTTTATCATTAAAATACTTGATTACTTCTTCCGCAGAATGATTTTTTTCAACGATACACCGAAAGGCTTCATTTTCGCATAAGAAACATTTCCGCGGACTTAAATTTAGTGTTCTTCGACTTATGCTCTTTATCGTGTTATAGTACACATCGATATCAACGAGCCTTCCTAAAGGGTGATTATCTTCGATCGCAATAACTCGTTTCTTAATGTCTAGGGGGTCATTACTAGATATTTCATATAGATAAATAGGTCCTTCGAAACTCTCAAAGTAGCGAAAATTATTAACATTAAATGTTTGTTTTATTTCTTCATGAATCACATTTGCTACCGTTAATGTTTCTTGGTTGATTTTCAAAGGTCCAGGATAATTAACTCTTAAGGAGATTATCACTTTTTCATAGCTCAATAATGATTTTATAATCTTTATTCTTTCATCCCGAGCTGTACAAATATCCATCATCTCAATGCCGTCCTTGTTTCGCTTTTAGGTTTTCAATGATTGGTTTCGCTTCCTCTGAAGTTAAAAATTCATAAGTAGTTGGTGGTACCATCATCTTGATACTCACAAAATCATCATTGCGTAAACATTCTCGCACCTTTGAAGCACTAATAAAGCCTTCTTCCCCTTGTTTTCTTTCAATTTCTTTAACTAATACACCATGCGATGGAAGTACTTTTTTCATCATCGTGTTATAAATACTTGTAACTTCACAATAAGGTTCCGTTCCAATATAGCGTTTGATAATGTTAAACATGGGTTTATAATAGGTCACAAAAATATCACAATCCATTTGTGCTTGTGATACTTCTTTTTCATTATTCGTTTTTAAGAAATAAGAGGGAAAGATACTATTAGATACTAGATAGGGACCAGTTTCAATTACCTTAACATTGTTTAAGTGTTTAGTACCTTTTTGGATGAGATTAAACCTAACCTCAAATGGGAAACTTGATTTATCTTCACTAACGACAAAAACGATAACTTCCTCATTTTCGCTAGCACAAGTTTCAATTAAATATAAATGTCCTAAAGTAAAGGGATTACCGTTCATGACGATGCAACTTTTCGGTTTATCACTAATTCGATACTTGTTTTTTAAATTCAGTAAAAATTTCTTAATCTCATGAATACCATTTTCTAATAATGTGATGTTGTTAGAGGTTATGATCTCTTTATAACCTATAGATGTAAAGATTTGCTTATTATGACTAGGAGTATAAATAAAAAAATGGTATAAACCTTCTCTAAACATGCGATCTTCAATGGCTTTAACAAGCATGCTGGTAAGATTTTGTCCTTGATATTCTGGTAATATCGCAAAACATTTTAATACATTACGCGCTTTTGAAGCAGTACCGACTAACTTACCATCATCATAAATCGCGAGAGAATAATCTATATCACTTTCAAATTGTAAGTTGAATTGACTTACAAATAACTTTAATTCATTTATCCGGTTCTGGTTATGTAAATTAACAACATCCATGGTAATCATACTAACACCTTGCCTAAAGTCCTACCAATTGAATTATACCCCTATTAAGAGTTAAAGTAAACAATATTTAATGTAAAGATGTTGATTTTTTAAAACGCTTACATCTTTTTATAGCAACATAAATAATTATCATTAAATTCATCTTTTATTTAGAATGGGGGTTTGTTATAATGGTGATGTATAGGTGGTGAATAGAGTGGAGAAATTACAAATTGATACATATACAGAAATACTAAAAAAAGAGTTAGAAGTGGCGACTGGATGTACTGAACCAGTCGCTGTAAGTTTCTGTGCCGCCAAAGCTCGGTGCATCTTAGGAAAACCTGTTGATAAAGTACATCTCAAGGTAAGCACCAATATTTATAAGAATGCGGCTTATGTATATATTCCTGGTACTAATCTTTATGGTGTCATCCCTAGTTGCATTTTAGGTATCTTAGGAGGAGATGCAGAAAGGGAACTTCAAGTCTTAGAAAATATATCTAATGAAGTGATTATGAAAACAAAAGAATTACTAAATAAGGATTTTGTCGAACTAGAAATTATCGATAATGATATTAAATTATATATACAAGTTACGGTATATCACGAGGATGAATATGCACAAGTAGAAATTAAACACAAACATACTAATATAACGAGAATAACGAAGAACGGCAAAATTTTATATCAACAAGATGATGCAAATATTAGTACGAGTAATATCGATTATCAATTACTAAATATTAAAGATATTTATACTTATGCGAAAACTTGCGATTATACTGATTTACTTCATTTATTAAATCAACAGATAACCTACAACTTCCATATTGCGCAAACAGGATTACAAGAAAGTTGTGGGTTAAATGTAGGAAGTACAATAATCCATACTAATAATGATGACATAATTACGACAGCAATAGCATATACAGCTAGTGCTAGTGATGCGCGCATGAGCGGGGTAAGAAAACCTGTTGTTACTAATTCCGGTTCTGGGAATCAGGGTATAACTGTAAGTGTCCCCTTAATAGTTTATGCTAAAAAACATAATTTACCAAACGAAGCATTGTATCGTGCTCTAATCTTGTCTAATCTCATCGCTATTCATTTAAAAGTGCAGATAGGTAGATTATCTTATCTATGTGGTGCTGTTTTCGCCGCCGCAGGTGCTAGTTGTGGTTTATGTTTTCTCAAAGGAGGTAATTCTATCCAGATAGAAGACACTTTAAAAATCATGCTAGCTGACCTAACGGGAATTTTATGTGATGGGGCTAAATGTACTTGTGCACTTAAAGTCGCATCAGTTACAAGTAGTGCTTTTCGTGCCGTTAATCTAGCACTTAATAATCAATCTATCAATAATCATGTTGGTATTATCAGCAATGATATCGAAGATACTATTAGAAATATTGGATATTTAGGTAAATCAAGTGATACAGATTATAAAATTGTGGAAATTCTTAAAGGGTATTAGTATGAGGTGAGAAAATGAATAAAGTAGCGATTATCTTCACTGGTGGAACCATCTCCATGCAAATTGATGAAAACATTAAAGCTGCCGTACCTGCATTAGGAGGACAAGAAGTACTATCTTATGTAAAAGATGTCTCCAATATTGCCGATATCGAAGTTGATGATTATATCTCCCTGCCATCTCCGTACATTACCCCAAATATTATGTTAAATCTCGCAAAACATGTCCAAACTTATATCGACCGTGATGACATTACGGGAGTAATCATCACCCATGGTACTGACACTTTAGAAGAAACTGCCTATTTTCTAGATTTAAACTTACGCACAGAAAAGCCCATCATCCTAGTTGGTGCAATGCGTAGCGTCTCAGAACTCGGTTATGATGGTCCCAGTAACTTAGTTGCGGCTATCCGCACAGCCATTTCTCCTGATGCGAGAAATAAAGGTGTGCTGGTGGTCATGAATGGTGATATTAATGCGGCTAATGAAGTGATGAAAACTCACACTATGGCATTAGATACCTTTAAATCCTTAGAATTTGGACCATTAGGAATTGTTGATGATAACCAAGTACTCTTCTACCGCAGTTCAACCCATATTTCTACCCATATACCTACTAATAAAATTGAAGAACAAGTATACTTGATTAAAGTCGTTGCAGGCATGGACGGTGATTTAGTCGATTATTATATTAGTAAAGGTGCTAAAGGACTAGTCATTGAAGCTCTAGGTAGGGGTAATGTTCCACCGATGATGGTACCTGCTATTAAAAAGGCAATAGAATCTGGTATAAAGGTTATCTTAGTTTCCCGCTGTCCAAAAGGTAGAGTATTTGACAATTATGGTTATCCTGGTGGTAGTAAGAAACTTCGGGAAATGGGTGTTATATTTGGTGGGAACTTAAGTGGTCAAAAAGCCAGAATCAAACTGATGTTAGCTTTAGGTTATAAAAATGATTATGATTACATTAAGAGTGTATTTGAAGATGAATACTACAAGTAAGCAAAAAGAGGAGTTTTTCTGACTCCTCTTTATTGCTTATCTTTAATATCTGATAAATATGCTCCAAAAGAGCGGAAATCAAGTATTCTTGTTTTATATACTACATCAAAATTATTGACAATAACCATTTCATTTTCATTAATATATCGCTGCATGTGTGGTTTTCGTGGATATAATAGAACCACTTTTTCCACATAATCCTCACTAGTTAAATCCATAAAACTAATAATATTTTTAATTCTGTTTTCTAACGATAACCTACCACCATCATAATATATCCAAGTATTATGATTAGTAATGACTATCTGTTTATTCGAAACGGGTAAAATCTTAATCACATATTTCTTGTCATTTACTGTAAGGATGATATCATATGGTTTTTTCTTTCCAATTTCAATAATTGGATTATCAAATGATTCTTTTATTACAGTCAATGTTTGTTTAAGTCGTTCTTTTTTTAGTACTTGTTCGATAATTAACCAGATCACTATTATAACGATAAAGATTATTATGCCGTATTTTAATAGTTCTACTCCCATGATTTCCTCCATATAAGTGATTCTTTTCCTATTTTATCAAAAAACAATCGTAAAAAAAACAACTAAAGGTTATTTAGTTGTTTTTTTATTCATTATTTTAATCCTTGATAAACAAAATCGAGGATTTGATGTTTTAATAACTTTCCTTTAGCAAGGTTTATTTCACAAGTTTTTTGATACTGATCGATTAAACTTTCATCATCTAAACCTTTTAAGTTAATTAGCACATTTAGAGTAGCTCCTTCAAGCCCACTATATAGTAATAAGGCTCCTACACCAATATCACTAATCGCGTTCTTAGACCCAAAAGGCATCATCTTAACTGTAGTTTCTAAAGCTTTAACTGTATAATGCATCACTTTATTAGGAACCTCTATCGCTTTTAATGTTGCTTGTTTAAGTGCTTGTTTTCTAATCATGATTTCTTCCTCTGTATTCTTAGGAAGTTCTAAAGCTTTCATAAACTCATTAAATGCTTCTGTATCTTCATCAATTAATTTAACTAATTCGTCTTTGATATTAGTTAAAATCGTGAAGTTTTCTAAATAATCATGTCTTATCATATCATCTAATTCTAAGAACTTCTTTTTATTAAAGGTTAAATGCGCAACCATTTTTGCTAAAGCCACACCTAAGGTGGCTGCTAGAGCTGATACACTACCACCACCAGGAGCTGGTTTAGATGAATCAACTTCATTGATGAATTCTTTTACTTTTAACTCGACTAACACATTACTCCTCCTCATAACAGATTACTTGATTATGCACAACAAGTTTGCCATTCTTATAGACATCTTTAACATGATTTATCCCAAAATGATAAACTAAATAATCAATATTAGGAACCGCAAATAACACTAAATCAGCTTTCTTGCCTACTTCAATGGACCCTATTTCTTTCTCTCGCTTAACCGCGCAAGCACCATTAATAGTCACTGCGGTGAGAATTTCTTTAGGAGTCATCTTTAACTTTAATCCAGCGAGTTGCATCACAAGCTGAATGTTTTCTGTAGGGGAACTACCAGGATTGTAATCGGTAGAAAGGGCAAGCCCACAACCCATCTCAATCATTTGACGGGCTTTCGCATAGTTCTTATTCAAATTGAAACTGGTCGCTGGTAATAGATTGGCGACGATATCATGCTTAGCTAATTTAGTAAAATCTTCATCTTTAGTTTCAACAAGGTGATCTGCTGATACACATCCTAAAGTACAGGCAATATCCACAGCACCAATAGAGTCCATCTCATCGGCATGAATCTTTAACTTAAATCCATAGGCTTTCGCTTTTTCTAAAATATATCGACTTTCATCATATGAGAAAACTTCTCTTTCGCAGAAAACATCACAAAATTCAGCTAGATTATGTTCTTTAATATAGGGCAACATCTTTATTACTATTTCTAAGAAAGCATCATGATTATGTTTATACTCTTCTGGATAAGCATGTGCTCCCATAAAGGTTGAGACAATATCCACAGGATGAGAATCATTTAACCTTTTGGCGACTTCTAATTGCTTAATTTCAGTATCAAAATCTAGTCCATAACCACTTTTCGCTTCTACGGTGGTAGTCCCGAAACAGACCATAATATCTAAACTTTTTTTAGCTTTTTCATATAAATCTTCAAAAGATGTTTTTCTTGTTTTCTTTACTGTATTAAGTATTCCGCCCCCCGCTCTTAAGATATCGAGATAACTATAACCTTCAAGTTTCATGGTAAGTTCATGTTCCCGACTTCCACCATGGACTAAATGAGTATGACTATCAACTAATCCAGGAGTCATCACTAACCCAGAAGCATCGACTACCTCAGTGTTATTATCCATATAGTTACGATACCCATCACCTGTACCAATATCAATAATGGTATCGCCTTGAACTACCACATAACCATTCTCTAGTATTTCAACATCGCGCATTTCTTGACCTTTCCTTAACCTGTTTGGTCCTCGCATCGTAACAAGTTGCGCGATATTTTTGAAAATCAAATTGCTCATCTATCTTCACCTATTCTAAGAGATGGGTTTCTAATACCTTATTCATATTAAACTCTTCTAATCCTAAGTAGTATTCTAATGATTCCACCAAAGCTTCCATGGGCACTAAACCAATGATTTCGCTACCTGTCACATTCACACCATAGCGCTTCGCTTCCATTTTTACTGTTTCAAAGACGCGATATATTGGGGTCTTTTTATAATTAGTGATATTCATCGTCACTTGCACGATACCTTTTTCTTTAATTTCAGCAGGTCCGGCTTTAATATAGCGGAAACCTCCATTCGAAAACCTAATCGCTTTAGCGATATTATTCGCAATATCTATATTATTGGTATCTAAATTAATATTAAATGCGATTAATGGGAATCTTGCACCTACCGCAGTCGCACCGGCAGTTGGATGGATTTCTGGTTTACCATAATCAGGTGCCCATTCTGGTAATTTGATTTTTTCTTTCATTCCTTCAAATTGACCTTTGCGGATATTTGCAAGGTCACGTCGATATTCTCTTTCTTGGGCTTCTTCATAGAGAAAAATGGGAATATTATATTTTTCATTGATTAATTTAGCACAATGCTTCGCAATTTCAACACATTCAGCCATGGTGATATCTTTTATTGGTATAAATGGAATCACATCAGTGGCTCCCATACGGGGATGTTCCCCTTCATGATGGTTTAAATCAATTAGTTCTGTTGTTTTTCCCACCATTTCGACAACCGCATGTACAATTTTTTCTGGATCACCTAATAAGGTAACAACAGTACGATTATAACTTGGATCTATCTCATAACTAACCAGTTTAAATCCCTCTTGATTTTTCAAACAAGAAACGATTGATTCAACTTTTTCTATATCACGTCCTTCAGAGAAGTTTGGCACACATTGAACAATCGGCATTTTATTTACCTCCTGGAATGTACATTTTATCTACAAGTTCTTTAATCTTATTTTCATTTGTGAAATATGGCAGGGTGATATGATTACCTGTAGATAGATTATACTGAATGGCAGTTTCCACACTATTCATATTCCTTGCCCATGAGCGACGGGCGACACCGCCCATGACATCCCAAGGCATTGCTTGAAGAATGATTTCATCAACACGAGTACTACCATCCAATACTAATCCAAAACCACCATTGATAGCTTTTCCGATACCAACACCACCACCATTGTGTAATGCGACTAAACTCATTCCGCGCGCTGCATTACCTGCGAAGACTTGGGTCGCCATATCTGCCATGATGTTCGAACCATCTTTAATGTTTGCTGTTTCTCTAAATGGTGAATCAGTACCACCTGTATCATGATGGTCACGACCAATCATGACCGGGCCAATTATATCTTTTCTAACTAACTCATTAAACTTTAAGGCAATCTTAGTTCTACCTAACGCATCTTGATATAAAATTCTAGCTTTCGTACCAACTACGAGATTATTCTTCTTAGCGTCTCTAATCCAATTATAATTATCTAAATCTTGGAAACGCCGATCTTTATCAATACATTCCATCGCAGCTTTATCGGTAATATCTAAATCTTCATCTTTACCACTCAAACATACCCATCTAAATGGTCCATAACCATAATCAAATAATATCGGACCCATGATATCTTCAACATAACTTGGCCAAATAAAGCCATCTAGAGGGTTTTCTCCATTCCTACAGATTTCCTTTACGCCAGCATCATAAATAGCTTTCATAAAACTATTTCCATAGTCAAAGAAATAACTACCTTTATTTACTAACGATTTTATTACCGCAAAGTGTCGTCTTAATCCCTCATCCACATATTGTTTAAATAATGGTTTATTGGACTTTAGTAATTCAGTGCGTTCTTCAAATGTTAAACCTACAGGAGTATAACCTCCATCATATACTGCATGGCAACTGGTTTGATCACTTAGTAAATCAATATGGATATCATGTTCATCTGCATATTCTAGCAAATTTACCACATTACCATAATAGGCAATCGCGACTGGCTCTTTCTTCTTTTGATATTCTAAAGCTAATTTATAGGCTTCATCGGCACTTCTAGTGACGATATCAATCCAACCCTGACTATATCGAGTTTCAATCCGGGTATAATCTACTTCCGCTATTATCGCTACCCCACCAGCTATTTTACAAGCTTTCCCTTGAGCTCCACTCATTCCACCTAAACCACTAGAAACAAACAAGACACCAGCGAGATTATTTTGTGGTGGTATACCCAGTTTAGTTCTACCCGCGTTTAGAATGGTTGAATAAGTCCCATGCACAATCCCTTGTGGACCAATATACATCCAACCACCAGCAGTCATCTGCCCATAGGATGCAACACCTAATGATTGGGCACGATTAAAGTTTTCAAGATTATCATACATCCCCACCATCAAACCATTAGTGATAATGACACGAGGTGCATTTGTATTGGATTTAAATAATCCTAAAGGATGCCCAGACATTACTACTAAAGTTTGGTCTTCATCCATTACTTCTAAATAACGTTTAATTAAATGATACTGCATCCAGTTCTGACAAACTGATCCCGTTTCGCCATAGGTGACTAGTTCATAGGGATAGAGGGCAACTTCAAAATCAAGGTTGTTATCAATCATCACTTGAAATGCTTTGCCTTCGATCGTTTTCCCTTTATACTCATCAATTGGTTTTCCATAAATTCTACCTTCTGGTCGAAACCGGTAAGCATAAATCTTTCCCCTAGTAAGAAGTTCTTCTAAGAATTCTTCTGCCAAGATGTCCTGCCACTTTTCTGGCACATATCTTAACGCATTCTTAAGCGCTAATTCTGTTTCTTGTTTGGTTAAGGTAAACTCTCTTTTAGGTGCTCTTCTTATCCCTGGTAGGAATTCTTTTTTCGGTGGTAATTCTACAAAGATACTATCAAGTTTAATTTCCATTGCTTGGGAAATTCTTTCATTTAAATTCATTACAAATCCCCCTTATCTTAACTTACCAACAACATTTTCTACTTCTTGAAGGATAATATTAGACTGCACAAGTTCAATCATTTTATCAATCAATGGTTTTAATAAATAGTCTTCTTCAATGAAAGGTATGTGCTTACGAATAATTTCATACGCAACTTTTGTACCTTTTCCTAATCTTTTTTTCTCCCGTAAATCGATGGCTTGTGCGCAACATAATAGTTCAAGCGCTAAGACTGTTTGGACATTTTTACTTATTTCCCGGGCATAACGAGCACTTATCGTTCCCATTGACACATGGTCTTCTTGATTGGCGCTAGAAGGTATTGAATCCACACTCGCTGGATGACTCAACATCTTATTTTCACTTACTAAACTCGCAGCAACATACTGTAAAATCATGAATCCAGAATTTAATCCACCATTCTTAATTAGAAAAGCAGGTAACCCCTCATTGAGCTGGGGATTAACTAATCTCTCAATCCGCCGCTCCGAAATATTTGCAAGTTCACTTAACGCAATCTTCAAATAATCAAAAACTATGGCCATGGGTTCACCATGGAAGTTACCCCCAGATATTACATTATAGTCAGGAAAGATTAATGGATTGTCAGTCGCTGCATTCATTTCTATTTCCACTTTTTCTTTTATATGTTTTAAAGCATCTTTAACAGCACCATGTACTACTGGTAAACATCTTAAAACATAAGCATCTTGTGTCCGTTTATCCCCCTGATGGGTAATAAATTCACTATTTTCCGTAAGTAAGCGAATATTTTCTGCCGCTTGAATTTGTCCCGCATGCCCTCTTACTTGTGAAACCCGTCCATCCATCGCATCTATTATCCCATAGAGAGCTTCCATGGTCATACTGCCAGCGATATCAGCAAGTTTCACTAGATTAAATGCATCATAAGTCGCAATCGCCCCAATCGAGGTCATGACCTGCGTACCATTGATTAAAGCTAATCCTTCTTTTTCAAGTAATCCATCTAAAGGTTTTATGCCGTACTTACTTAAGACATCATTAATATCAAGAATTTCGCCTTTATATCTTACCTTACCAATCCCAATCAGAGTTAAAGCCATGTGCGCTAATGGTGCTAAATCACCACTAGCACCTAAAGATCCTTTTTCTGGTATGAGTGGTAAAATACCTTCATTTAAATAGAATATTAACCTTTCTAGCGTAGAAAGTCTAATCCCTGAATATCCCTTTGCAAGAGCGTTTATTCTAAGAAGCATTACACCTCTGGTAGATTCTTCATCAAGATATTCTCCTACACCACAAGCATGACTCTTTAATAGGTTTTCTTGAAGTTTGCTGGTATCGGATAAACTAATTTTAACTTGTGATAACTTACCAAATCCAGTATTAACACCATAGATGACCTTATCTTCGCTAATAAGTTGTTCCATATAAGCCCGACATTTAACTACTTTTTCTTTCGCAACATCACTTAGACTTACTTTGGCTTTAAAACGCACAACTTCGATGAAATCTTCGAGTGTTAAATTATTACCATCAATAATTATCGTTTTCACTTTATCCTCCTAAAGTAAGCGTTTTCACTCTTCAATAAGTATATTATATAATAATTAATCCCATATATCAATAAAGCATCTTTAAACTAAATATTTCTCCGCTTACTATCATATGATGTAGTGAGGAAAGGATGGATGTTAGTGATTATCCGCGAGGAATTGTTAAAAAGAGTTATTAAAAAGAACCATTTAGATCCAAACAGTATTATGTATAAGGGGGTAGCTTTTTATCAGGATCATAACATTACATTTTTATATGTCATTACACCTGAAGAATTAGTATTAAGCGATGGAAAGAAAATAAATAAAAAGATTAATTTAGATTTAATAAGTGAGATTAGCATTAAACAAATAGATGATTTAACATATGAAGTGTTTATCTGTGATAAGCAAAAACAAATACAGGAACGATTCATTCTATTAGATTTTGAAGAGTTTGATAAGTTTTTTGAAGGATTCAAAAAAAGTGACTTTGAATAGTCACTTTTTGTTTATTCGCTTAACTTGGGAGATACTCGATGAAGTGTTGCTTGCTCATATGCATATGCAACCTTAAAAAGTAGTGGTTCACTAAAAGCTCTTCCTGTGAAGGTTATACCTACAGGTTCACCTTCACTTGTATACCCTGCAGGCACTGTTATTGATGGATAACCAGCTTTTGCGGGTATAGCAGCACCATAGTTATTAGGGAAGATTAGAACATCTAAATCTTCTTCTTTTAATAATTTGTCAATACCCTGTTCCCTAGCATAATAGATATCATGTTGTAGGCTATTCAAATATTCGGGGTCAGTAAGTGTACCTGAAGTTTGTTCTGATTCAAGGAGAATAGTTTGACCATATTTTAAATGGGTTTCAGGATTTTCTTCATTTATTCTAATAATATCCTTTAATGTTCTTACACCTAAGGAAGAATCGATGCTGCTTAAATAATAGTTAATGCCATTCTTAAACTCATATAATAAAACATTAATATTCCAGTTAGTGTTTATACTAGGGATAGCCACGTCCTTAGTAATACCACCTAGTTCTTCAATTACCTTAATAGCTTTATCCATAATTTGCCTTTTTTCTTCATTTAAATACTCAAAATGTTTTTCCCGACAAATCCCTAATTTTACTCCCCTTAAACCATCACGTTCTAAATAGTTTAAATAATTAATGTTTTCATAAGGATTAGTTAAAGTAATAGGATCTTCTGGGTCTGGTTTAGCTAAATAACTCATAAGAATAGCCGCATCTTTAACACATCGCGTAATTGGTCCAACTGTATCTTGTGTGTGTGATATTGGTATTACACCTCGACGACTAATTAAACCGATGGTAGGTTTTAGACCCACACAAGAGTTCTGACTGGCAGGACTTAGGATGGAACCCGAGGTTTCTGTGCCTAATGCGACAGTTGTAAAATTAGCGCTAACTGCAGCTGCACTACCACTGGAGGACCCACCTACATCAAACCTACCTGGTCCATAAGGATTTAAAACTTGACCTCCACGCGAACTATAACCATTGGGCATCTTATAAGTCATAAAATTAGCCCATTCCGTCATATTAGCCTTACCTAAAATGATTGCTCCTGCTTCTCTTAATAGTTTAGTCACATACGCATCTTGCTTCGCATATGAATCTTTCAAGACTAAACTTCCCGCTGAAGTATGCATTTTATCGCCTGTATCAATATTATCTTTTAGAATAATTGGAATACCATGTACGAGACTTCGGGGACCTTTTACTCTTCGCTCATGATCTAAGCTAGCTGCAATATTTAACGCATCGGGATTTATCTCTAAAACCGAATTAATCATTGGTCCCTGTTTATCAAACTTCTCAATCCGATACAAATACATGAGGACGAGTTCATAAGAAGTAATTTCGTCCTTATCTAATTTTTCTTGGATATCAGAAATCGTTGCATCAATTAACCAAGTTTCGCTGAACTTTTTTAAACGTGAATTCATCATTTCACCTATTTATGGGCAATTAACTCAATTTCAACTTTAACATCTTTTGGTAAACGTGCTACTTCCACACAAGCTCTTGCAGGTTTGGTGGTGGTGAAGTACTCCGCATAAACTTCATTAATCGCCGCAAAATCATTCATATCTTTAATAAATACGGTAGTCTTTACCACGTTATTAAAACTCATATCAGCTTCAGCTAGAATTGCTTGAAGATTTTTTAATACTTGATGCGTTTGTACCTTGACATCATCAGAAACAATGGTCATTGTTTCTGGGTCTAAGGGTATTTGTCCCGAAACAAACAATAAATCTCCCACTAACACTGCTTGCGAGTATGGTCCAATCGCTTTTGGTGCCGTTTCGGTATAAATCACTTTCTTATCCATAATTCTCCTCCTTTTTTCTAATTATAACATAAAAAGATGTATGACGAATCACACATCTTGTAAATTCTTATTTTCTGTTTCGCGAATCCGTTTGGCAAATTCATTTAATTTCCGAAATCGATGATTCAACCCGGATTTACTAATCGGTTTATGATATGTTTCATAATAAAGTTCCGCTAGTTCATTAAAAGTAGCTTCCGGATTATTTAATCTAAGTATCGCTACTTCTTGGAGCTTATTATCAAGAATATCCAAACCAAATTTATCGATAATTAAGTTAATATTATCGATTTGTTCTCTTGCTGCATCCCAAGTCTTATTTAGATTCGCAATCTCACAGTTACGAATTCGATTAGCGGAGTTATACATATCACGCAGAATACGCACATCTTCAAATTCGAGAATTGCATTCGTCGCATTTATAACTCTTAAGAAATCAGAAATCTTCTCTGACTCTTTGATATAGACAATGTAACCCTTCTTTCTTTTAAGAGTCCGGGCATTTAGATCAAATCTGTTAAAAAGATTTTTTATATCTTCCGCTAGTTCTTGGTCAAATACGGTGATTTCTAAATGATAACTCGAACGCTCGGGATCATTTACTGAACCACTTGCAAGAAAGGCACCTCGTAAATAAGCCCTCGCGCAACATTGATTTTCGATTAGTTCAGGATTAATCCCTTTAATAATACTGGAACTATCGATTAAGTGTAAATCATTGACAATCATTTCCGCATGGGAAGAGATTCTAATTATGTAAACGTTGGCTTTACTTAACCGCATTTGCTTACGGGTTAATAAATCGATTTGGACATCATAGAGTTGTCTAATTAATTTTACATAGCGACGAGCAATCGCCGCATTCTGTGTTTCGAACTCAATGCGCATACCATGAGAAGAGATACTTAATACACCATTGATTCTTGTTAAAGCAGATAATTCCGCCCTCGCGCAACAATCAGAGACATTTAGCGATACAAGCTCGCTCTTAGTTCTCGAGGCAAATGACACTTGTATCACCTCACTTAATCTAATGTTTCAATTAGCTTCATCAAAATATAAGCCGCTATTTTATTACTAGTATGTCTAACATGTTTATTCTCATTTATATAAACAAACTTATCAGCAATCAATTCTTTATTTAATTTAATGATTTCATCATAATCGATTTGGACGATTTCCGAATTTTGACTCTTATACCGTTCTAAGACTTCGTGGTCAAGATCTTGATCCATATTTGCCAAGATGATATCGATCGTATTCTCACCTAGATACCTCTCGAGAGTTTTGACATGATCGCTAACTGTAAAGTGATCAGTTTCCCCAGGTTCCGTCATCGCATTACAGATATAGACCTTTTTTGCTTTTGATTTATTTATCGCTTCTTTAACACCAGGTACGATAAGATTGGGAATGACACTAGTGTATAAACTACCTGGGCCCATAACGATCATATCAGCATCGTTAATCGCTTTAATAACTTCTGGAGTTGCTTGAATATCTTCTTCTTTTAAAAAAAGCTTCTCAATACATTTATTCGCTGCTGTAATATTGCTCTCACCACAAACAAATGATCCATCACTCATGATAGCACATAATGTAAGTGGTTTTTCCGCCACAGGTAGAATTGTGCCTTTAACATTCAAAACCTTACATAGTTGGGAGATGGCTTTTACATAATCTCCTGTTATTTGAAATAAAGCAGTAAGGAGAATATTACCAACGGTATGGTTGCCAAAAATCGTATCACTCGGAAACCGATAGTTTAATAATGTATTTAAAAGGGGCTCTGTTTCGCTCATCGCCACCATAACTTTCCGGATATCACCAGGAGGAACAACATGAATGGAATTTCTAATATCACCACTACTACCACCGTCATCTCCAACACTAATAATAGCGGTAATATCGATGGGATACTTTTTAATCCCCTTTAACACACTAGAAAGTCCGGTACCACCACCGATGAATACTAATTTAGGGTTGCGTTCCATAGCCTACTCCTTACCTTTCTTGTCAATATCTCTATGCCATACGTAACAATGATACTTATCTTTTAAAAGCTTATATAAAGCTTCAGCAATCGCAACCGAACGATGTTGACCACCACTACAACCAATGCCAATAATAATTTGATTCTTAGCGATATCCCAAAAACGAGGGATGACAATATCTAATAATTCAACTAGTTTGCTCAAGAATTGGGTCGTATCATTACGTTCAATTACATAATCATAAACAATTTTATCTAACCCCGTTTTTTCGCGCATATCTGATTCATAAAATGGATTAGGTAAAAAGCGTACGTCAAAGACAAAATCACAATCAATCGGTGCGCCGTGTTTAAAGCCAAAACTCATGATGTTAACATCAAAGATATTCAGTTTTGTAGTAAAGCGTGATAATATCTCGGTCTTAAGTTTATTGGCGCTTAAATAAGAAGTATCAATGATATAGTCCGCATTTTCTCTTAATTTGGATAAAACATCGCGTTCTAAATGGATCGCTTCAATAATAGAGCCTTGCTTAGTAAGCGGGTGAACACGTCTTGTTTCTTTATACCTTTTTACTAAGGTATCATCGTTCGCATCTAAAAATAGAATCTTTAAATCTAGTTGACTAGACTTTCTAAGTTCAGCTATTACATCTAATAAACTACCAAAATCTTGACTACGGCTATCAACCACTACCGCAAAGTTCTCAATATTGTTGTAGTTAGAGTTATTCTCACTTGTTAAAGAAGTAATGTGTTTTAGTAATACGACCGGCATATTATCGATACAATAATATCCTAAGTCTTCTAGACAACTTAGAGCTACCGATTTACCAGCTCCACTCATTCCTGTAACTAATAATAAGTTTTTTACCAATTTAGTCATTACATCACCACTTTATACCGATTCACTACCATTATACCATATTAAGTGAACTTTTATTATCTGTTACCTATAATATTCTTTTAAACAAAAGGAACTTAACCTTATGGCCAAGTTCCTAGTTTGATTTTAGATTATCAATATACTTAATCGCATTTTGCGCTGCGATTGCACCATCGCTTGTGGCAGTAAGGATTTGTCGTAATTCTTTAGAGCAGACATCTCCAGCCGCATATATGCCTTGGACATTTGTTTCCAATTTTTCATTTACGATAATAAACCCTCGTTCATCTAAAGCGATGAGATCTTTAAACATACTTGTTACTGGATCTTGTCCAACATAGATGAAGGCACCTTCACATAATAAATCTTTTTCTTCGCCAGTTAGGACATTTTTTACTGTTACACTACCTAACTTATTATTGACTTTATTAAAGCGAACAACTACCGCATCTAATTCAAAATCAATCTTAGGATGCTTATTAACGCGTTCTTGCGCAATTAAATCAGCACGAAACTCTTTTCGACGGTGGATGATTGTGACCTTCCGACAGAAGTTCGCGAGATACAGAGCTTCTTCTAAAGCAGAGTTACCCCCACCAATAACGACGACATCCCGGTCTCGGAAGAAAGCTCCATCACATACAGCACACCAAGAAACACCGCGACCAGCAAGTTCATCTTCACCAGGTACTTCTAACCGCCGATTAATGGTACCTGTCGCAATGATGACCGCAAGTGCTTGATATGTATTATCTTCGGTTTGGACAAGTTTAATCTTACCTTCATCTTTGATTCCTTGAACATCACCATAACTATATTTAACCCCTAAACTTTGGGTATGGTTAAACATTTTCATTGAGAGTTCTTGACCAGTGATTTTTTCAAAACCAGTATAATTTTCAATTTCATATGTATTAAGCATTTGTCCACCAGGGGCACCACGATCTAACATTAACACATTTAGTCCAGCCCTAGCTGCATAAATTGCGCTAGTCATACCTGCTGGACCTGCCCCAATGATGATTAAATCATAAATATTATTGTTCATTAACTACACCTCGATTTTCTTCAATAATTACGTAGTAATGCTTAGGATTCCACTTATAATAATGTCTTAAAATAAAGATAACAGCACCAGCGACAAATAATAAACCACTAATTAATTGGGCTACTCTAATATTACCAAGGTATAAACTATCTGTTCGCATTTGTTCGATAATGCCTCTACCTAAGGAATACCACATCATATATACTAAACCTAAATCCCCTACATAGAGGTACTTGGTGCGTCGTAATATTAACATGAATGCAAAACCACAGAGATTCCATAAACACTCATAGAAGAAGGTTGGATGCATGTAAGCACCATTGATATACATTTTTTCAATCACAAACTTGGGAATACCGACACTGCTTAAGTAATTAATTTGATCCACAAGCGTTGCACCGGGCACTTTACCACCATGTGCTTCTTGATTCATAAAGTTACCCCAGCGACCAATGGCTTGGGCAATTAAGAATCCTGGAGCAGCTAAATCGATCGCTCGTAAGAACTCGACATTACGACGGCGACAATAATAAAGACCCCATAATACCGCAAAAATCACGGCACCGTGGATAGCGAGTCCCCCTTCATATATTTTCAAAGCATCGATGGGGTTATCCTTATAGTAGTCCCAGGCAAAGATTACATAATATAACCGCGCTCCAACAACCGCTATGGGTATACCATAGAGTACTGTGTCAATGATGAAGTCCTTATCGACCCCAATTTTCTTGCCTTCAATTATCGCAAGTACCATCGCTGTCATAGCTCCAGTAAGAATTAGTACAGCATACCAAGCGATAATTATTGGACCAATCTCTAAGCCAAATAATTTAAACTTTTCGATTTCGAGAAACACGTTACCATCATTAAACACCATTTTCACTTACCACCATTCTTATTCATCTTCATCATGTTGTGTTTGAATATATTTATTTAAATTATCAATAAATTCTTGCGCTGAATTAAAGCCCATGAACCGTAAACGGCGGTTAATCGCTGCCACTTCAATTAAACTAGCCATGTTGCGTCCTGGTCGTATCGGAATCTTGATGTAAGGTACTTCTGTATTGAGGATTTTAATGGTTGGTTCTTCTACTCCTAAGCGGTCATATTCTCGATTATCTTCCGCTAACTCTAAGTCAACGACTAAGGTAATGCGCTTTTTATGCCGATAAACGCTAGCACCAAACATCCGCATCACATTAACAATACCGATACCACGGATTTCCATGAACATTTCTAGCAATTTGGGTGGTTTACCAACTAAAGTTCCTACTTCTTTTTCATAAATAATGACATTATCATCCGCAATTAATTTATGACCGCGTTTGATAAGTTCTAACGCAGCTTCACTTTTACCGATACCACTTTCACCACGGATTAATACACCTACACCATGCACATCAACTAAAACTCCATGCATGTTGATGGTTTCTGCGAGCGCTTCTGCTAAATATGTAGTTACATCATTGATAAGTTGCGTTGTGCGTTTAGGACTTCTAAGGATGGGAATATTTGTCTTTTCACCATTTTCGATAAAAACATGAGGTACCTCAAAATTATTAGAAAAGATAAAACAAGGAGTCTTTTCTCGAAATAATTTTGCGATTCGTTCAACTTGATCATTTTCATTTAACCAGTGAAAAAAAGTGTATTCTTTCGTACCAATCACTTGAATCCGATCTTCTTCATAGAAATCAAATAAGCCTGCGAGTTCTACTCCAGGGCGAGAAAACATCTTTGAGGTTATGCGACGATTTAACCCTTCCTTACCACAAACGACTTCAAGTTTTAATTCTTCGACTAAATCTTTAACTTTTATTTTATTGATCATCCTCATCGACCTCGCCATCCACAAAATCGGTCTTAAATCCAGAGTCTTTCTTAATTAACTCTAGTACACTCATCAGAATTGAAACGATAATGGAAATAATTAACAAACGTTCAAAAGGAATACGCTCATCTAACAGGTAAGTTAGACCAAAACCCGCAAGGGTAAATATAGCAATAGTAGCTAATCCAACTTTTAGGAAGGTGAAGGAGATTAAATCTGCAAGAAACAATAAAGGTTTTAATAACCTTTCTATCACAGTAAAACCTAATGCGAGGATAAATACTGTTGATTTATAACTAAAGAGATGGGAATACATATACTCATTAATTAGTAATAGAATACCTGTATTAAACAAGTATGATAAACCAAACCGCATTAATGCTTGAAAACTAAAGAGTTTTTCACCCATATTTCTTGCTGAGATAAAAAGATTTTTGACCCGACTTTTCCGCTCTCGATGATTGGGATTTTCCACTATTTCTTTAAAGAGAAAAGCTTCAATAATTTTCTTAACCTCTTTTTTTGAGTATGTTTGTTCCTCATCGCTATTGGCGAATTCTTCAAAGATACTTTTATATTCTTCTTCTAAATCATGGATACTTTGAAGCTCATTCTTATTATTCATACTATCACCTTCGCTATTTCTCATTTTAACATAAAATGACAAAAATAAAAATAAATTAACCACCCTTATTAGGAAAAATCTGTAAGAAAAGAGTCATAAATACTATTCCTAATATTCCACCGATACCATTTAAGATGATATCATCAATATCGAAGAATCCTAGGTTTGTGATACCTTGAAGTAGTTCAAAAAATATAATTGTCCCAAATCAAATAATGATGCTTAGAATAATACGAAAGTAATAACGGACTACTAATCCAAAGGGAATATAGACAAGAATATTACCAATGATATATAGTAAAACCAGTTGATTATCTAAATGATGAAACCAATAAGGTAAAAAGGAACGGAAGTTAAAATGAGTTTTTAGGTCATAATCAGGTAAATAATGAACACGACCAAATAGTAAACCTACTAACCAAACTATGTATATTATCGATAAATTTTTGATTAGATATTTACTATTGTTACTTTTATTCTTATTTTTATCATAAATATATTTAAAAATGAAATAGAAGAAGAGCGTTAAGGTTATCCGATTTAGAAGATAAACAACATCCATCATTAGTTTAAAAATATCCATTAAGTAATCAAGTAAAAGTTCATTAATTATTAGTGATAAAACAAGCGCTATCAATAAGAATAAATATTTCATACGATCACCAACAAAAAAGGATAGTGGGAAACTATCCTTATTGTATTACTATTTATTACTGATTATTACGTAATTGATCTCTTTCTAAGATTTTGCGTAAATATTGACCAGTGAATGAAACTTCATTTACAGCGACTTCTTCAGGTGTACCAGTCGCAATCACTTCACCACCACGATCTCCACCTTCAGGACCTAAGTCGATAATGTAATCGGCACATTTGATCACATCAAGATTATGTTCAATAACTACCACCGTGCCACCTTGATCAACAATGTTTTGTAAAACGTAAATTAGACGTTTAACATCATCGGTATGAAGACCAGTAGTGGGTTCATCTAGGATGAATAAAGTATTATCAGTAATCCGTTTATGGAGTTCACTAGCAAGTTTCACCCGTTGGGCTTCCCCACCTGAGAGAGTTGGAGCAGGTTGGCCAAGTTTAATATAACCTAAACCAACATCATAGATGGTTTTGATCTTGCGATATATAGAAGGGATATTTTCAAAGAAAGTGAGTGCGTCTTCAACGGTCATTTCTAAAACATCCGCGATGTTTTTATTTTTGTATTTCACTTCTAAGGTCTCACGATTATACCTTTTACCGTGACAGACTTCACAAGGGACATAAACATCGGGGAGGAAATGCATTTCAATCTTGATGACACCATCACCATTACATGCCTCACATCTTCCCCCTTTAACATTAAAGGAAAAACGACCCTTACTATAGCCGCGCATCTTTGCTTCTTGGGTTTCCGCAAATAAATCACGGATTTGGTCAAACACTCCAGTATAAGTCGCGGGATTAGAACGCGGAGTACGACCAATTGGTGATTGGTCGACATTTATAATTTTATCGATTTTCTCGATGCCATCAATGCGTTCGAATTTACCTGGTTTTTCTTTCGTATGGTAGACATGTTGTGATACGGCTTTATAAAGAATCTCATTAATTAAGGTTGATTTACCACTACCAGATACACCAGTAACTACAACAAACTTTCCTAAAGGAATCTTCACATTGATGTTTTTTAGGTTGTTTTCTTTTGCGCCGATGATTTCTAAATAATTCCCATTACCATTTCTTCGTTTGGTTGGTAGGGGTATGAACTCTTTACCTGACAAATATCTACCTGTAATCGACTTATCATTTTGCATAACCTCTTTTGGTGTCCCACAGGCCACTACCTCACCACCATGCACACCAGCACCTGGACCAATGTCGATGATGTAATCACTTTCTAACATTGTATCTTCATCATGTTCAACAACAATTAGGGTATTACCTAAATCCCGCATTGATTTCAGTGTGGATATTAAGCGATGATTATCGCGTTGATGTAAACCGATAGAAGGTTCATCAAGAACATATAAAACACCTGTTAACCGCGAGCCAATTTGAGTAGCTAACCTAATCCGTTGGGCTTCTCCACCAGATAAGGTACCTGCGCTACGGCTTAAAGTAAGATAACCTAACCCAACATTAATGAGAAAACTTAAGCGTTCTTTAATCTCCTTACGAATCATATCAGAGATTTTTTCTTCTTTTGGTGATAATTGGAGATTAGTAATAAACTGATATGCTTCCTCAATTGAAAGTTGGGATAAATCATAGATGTTTTTACCACCTATATATACTGATAAAGCTTGTTTTGATAATCGCTTACCTTGACAAGCATGGCAAACTTCTTCTTGCATCATCGTTTCAAACCATTCTCTAATATAAGAGGAGGTTGTCTGCATATAACGTCTCTTATAATTATTATAAATTCCTTCGAAATAACCTGTCTTCTCATGGCGTACGGTCTTACCCTCGAAAGAAAAATCTATGACCTCTTTAGAGCCATACATAATTATATCAAATTCATCTTTGGTAAGATCTCTTATAGGTTTAGTAATATCAATGTTGTAATATTTACATACCGCTGCGATTTGTTGGTACATGTAGGTATCAGGACTTTCAACTCCCTTAATTGCCCCTTCCGCAATGGATAGGTTGGGGTTATTTATAATCAAATCCACACTTAATTCTCTTTTAAATCCTAAGCCACTACATTCTGGACAAGCACCAAAGGGAGAGTTAAAGGAGAAAAGACGTGGTTCTAGTTCGCTAATAGTAAAATCACAATAAGGACAAGCAAATTTCTCACTAAATATTAACTCTTCTTTTCCATCTAGATCAACTAGAACCTTACCCTCACCTAGTTTAAGGGCGGTTTCTAAAGAGTCAACTAACCGGGACATAATCCCATCCTTAATTACTAAACGGTCGACAATGACTTCAATATTGTGCTTAATGTTTTTCTCTAGTTCAATTTTTTCATCCAAATCGCGCATTTCACCATCGACTCTAACCCGGACATAACCATCTTTCTTAAGTTGTTCAAACTCATTCTTGAAAGTTCCCTTCTTACCGCGCGCAAATGGTGCTAAGATTTGAATTCTTGTTCGTTCTGGTAGCGCCATTAACTTGTCAGCGATTTGGTCAACTGACTGTGCTGTAATCTCAACATGATGTTCTGGGCAGATGGGATGTCCAATCCGTGCATACATGAGACGAAGATAATCATGAATTTCCGTTACTGTACCAACAGTAGAACGAGGATTACGACTAGTGGTCTTTTGGTCAATGGAAATAGCAGGTGACAATCCTTCAATACTATCAACATCTGGTTTATCGAGATTACCTAAAAACTGTCTAGCGTAAGCAGATAAGCTCTCAACATAGCGTCGTTGTCCTTCCGCATAAATCGTATCAAAAGCTAAACTCGATTTCCCACTACCTGATAATCCTGTCATGACCACTAACTTACCACGTGGTATTTTTACATCGATATTCTTTAAATTGTTTTCCCGTGCACCTTTGACATAGATGAATTGTTGTTCCATACGATCACCATTCTTATAGCATATAACACGATGATATTATAACACATATTTTCAAACTTTTGTTTGTTTTTTGCTTGAAAAGAAGATATTTTCGCTAAATAACACTAAATAATTGTTAAAATATTAGATGAAAACACTATCATAAAATTAAAAAACGTTTTCACAATATATAATAGTTGACGAATTATGTCTAACATATTATAATTTCTCATGGTGTTAGGAAAACACCCTTTTTAAAAGTCGTTTCTCATATATTATCCCTTTCAAAATCTCATAATCAAATCCCTCAAACAAACTCATATTTACCCCCCTATAACCACTCATAAAATTAAATCCCTCAAACAAACTCATACTTATCCCTTAAACTCTTTTTTAAACATTTATCTCCCCCAAAAACAGCGTTAAGTCGCTGTTTTTTAATTTTTACTTCCATACTTATCTTTCCATTAAATATTTTCTTTACATCAATATATTTAGAAAAAGTATATTGATTATACACAAAGCCTAGGTTCACACCTAGGCTTTGAGTTTATATATCTAGTTTTCCGCTAATTGTTTCCTCTTACTAATTATTAAGCTTAATCCTATAAACACGATTGCCATGATTATTTGAACAAGGAAAGCTTGAAAAGCAGGTTTCAAGATTGCTAGGTCAAAATGCGTTAAGTCTGCTAAATAATCATTTGCTTTAATGAACCAGAAACTTGGGAAGATTTGGGCGAAATATAAGATTCCTTTATTTAAGAATTCTTGGGGAATAAAAACTCCCGTTATAAAAGCACTACCTAAGGAGAGAACATTGGCAATCGCACCAATAATTTGCCGTGAATCAAAGAGGGCGATAATAAAGTAAGTCAAGGCAATAATAGTGACTGTGTAGATTAGACTATTGATTATGAGGTAAAATGTGTTTAGGTTAAAGATTAAATCTTTATATAGGATGATACTTAAGACAATTAGAATTCCTAATACACCAAGCCCAAGTAGTGTATTACAGACTAACAATACTAAATTCATTTTGCGATTCGAGATACTACCAATATTATTGCGACGTTTAATATCTAGTGATTTAAAGGTAGCCATAATCGTACCCATTAAGGTAGTGATTAGGGCAAAAGCAATATAAGCAACATAATTATAGTAGAAGTGAACTAAGATATAGTTCTCTAAGTTTGATTCTGGTAGAGTGATCATTACTTCCTTTGCGAGTATTTCTTTTATTTCTGTATGATAGTCTTCGTTAATAAGGTCGTTATCTTGATAGACTCTGACGAGATTTAGATATTTATTAATTACTTGTTCAAAGGTAAAAGCTTTGGTTGATTCTGGTAATACCTTAATATTGATGTTTGCCACATCACTATTAAAGAAGTTAGTTGTAAATCCTTCAGGAATAATCACAACTACTTCAACTTCCCGATAAAAGAAGGCATCATCTACTCGATTTCTATCAATATCTTTAAACACAACATAATCTTTGAGATAGTCTTTAATATTATCTGTAAAGGTTGTCTGATCCTCATCATATAAAGCAACTTTTACTTTAACATCTTCATATTGCGTGTTATTATTTCGTAAACTCTGAGCCGTCAGGATTGTAATCATTAAGAAAATCCCTAAATAAAAAATAAAGACAAAACCGTTCTTTTTTAAGAGCTTCCAGTATAGTTTAGACACTATCATAACGATTACCTCGCATCTTGAAGTATGTACCACTGATAAAGATGAGAGAAAGGACGGCTAAGATTGATAATCTTAAGAAATAACGTGATAAACTATTATAGTAATAAAGACTATATAAAGAATCAGTTAATAAACTAGCTGGATTAACATAACTAAAGAAGGGAATATTTCGATCAATAAAATATTTCACATCAAGGAACATTAAACCTGATAAAAAACTTAAGAATAAACATATGATATTGACAATACCCTCTTTTTTCTCAGGTGTACCTTTAACTAAGATTGACATGAAGGCACCAAAAGTGATACCACCAATCGTTCCGACAAATGATGTGAGTATTATTAATAAGAGGTTATTAGAAAACTCAATTTGCAGAAGATATTTTAAATATAATACTAGCATCATATTTCCACTGAAATGTAAAGTTAACGCAGCGAGAAAGTAAGTTACGATTAGTTTAAACTTATGCGTTGGTGTAATATTAACACGGGCTGCTAGTGGTGAATTATCAGCTTCAATATCACGAACAAGACCAATGCCCCAGAAACTACCATATAAGCAAGCCATAGCGATTAACGCAAAGAAATAAACATTAAGTCGATTAGCTTTAGGGTTTGAACCAGATAATATCTCTTTCACATATGATCTTTGTTTCGCTAGATCGTTTATGACATCATTTATTTTCTCTGGATTTGTAGTACTAACCTTTACAATTAATTCTGAGATTTGCAGGTATTGGTCTAAAAAACCTTTTGTTACCGTTTGGTCCACCCCACTGCCATTTACCCTATATGTTATCTCATTATTCTCAACATATATATAACCCTTAATTTTTTTATCTTGAAGTAATTGTTCGAGTTCTGCTTTAGTCTTATCAACATTTACATTAAACAACGGTTTATCTGTATTAATCTTCACTTCCTGCATTTGGCTAACTAAGAGGTCCGAGTAGTAATCACTCGCAACATAGGTATCGATGGTATCGATAAAACTATCCATGGTAAGTCTACCAAACCCTAAGTAGAAGAAAGTTCCTAGACATAGGGGAAAGATTATCGCCCAAAAGAGATTACCTTTGTCGCGTATTAAACATTTTAAGCGCGTGAAGTAAATCCTCATCTTAGTCTCGTAGTTCCTTTCCAGTAATTTCAAGGAACACATCATTTAAAGTTGGAAGTGAAGAATAAATAGTTTCATATTTAATATCGTGTTCATTCATAAGTTGTAAAACATTCGGGATATTAGTTTGACCTTTACCGCTCTTAACAACTAAGATGCGGTCTTTATAGAAACAATCTAAAACATTAGGTAGTTGTCTAAATAAATCAAGATATGCTTCGTTACGATTAGGTAATGTAATCTCGATGGTTTCACCTAAATTTATCATTGCTTTAAGCTTTTCTTTCGTCCCATGACTGACAACTTGTCCTTTATCCATAATTACAATGTAACTACAGATTTGTTCTACCTCTTCCATGTAATGGGAAGTATAAACAATAGTTGCACCTTGTTTATTTAGTTTTACAATTCCTTCTAAAATCTTATTCCGACTTTGGGGGTCAACAGCTACTGTTGGTTCATCGAGAATGATTAACCGTGGTTTATGAGCAATTCCACATGCGATATTTAATCTTCTTAATAAACCGCCAGATAGCTTTTTCGGATAAAACTTCCGATAATCATTTAACGAAACAAAGTCAATTGCTTCGTCAACTAAAGATTTTCGTTTTTGTTTGTCCTTTACATATAACCCACAAAAGTAATCAATATTTTCTTCGACGGTTAGTTCATTAAATACTGCGACTTGTTGGGGAACATAACCAATTTGGGCTTTAAGGTCATAACGTTCTGGTGTCATACTTTCGCCAAAGATTTCAATATTTCCTGCTTCATATTTTAGTAGGGATAAGATACAATTGATGGAAGTTGTTTTGCCACTACCATTTGGTCCTAGAAGTCCAAAGATTTCCCCTTCCCTTACCTCAAAACTTAAGTTTTGGAGGGCTTTTACACCGTTTTTGTAGGTCTTTGAAACATTTTCCACTTTAACGATCATCACTCCACCTAACCTTTCCTGAATTTCCCAAAAGTATACGTCTATTATCCTATCAAAACATAGTATATATGTAAATAAAATATACAAAAAAACAGCAATTGCTTGCTGTTTTTACATTATAGGATGTTATCGTCGAGTATGATTACTTCAAACATTGGTGTGCCACCTACTAAACCAATCGCATATATTGTCTTAACATCATTTGGATTTAAAACCACATTGGGGATTGTGAGTAAGATGCGATCTGTTCCCGCTTCTCTAACTTGGAGATTATGCACACCACTAGCAAGATTCAAATAATCGGTAGTGGCACGATAAGGTACATTTCGGAAAAGAGCGATTCCTGTTGGTGTAGTAATATCAAGACTAGGCGCATTAGGTGAAAGGTTAATAAATCTGATTCGACTTTGACCCATAACTTCTGTATCACGTCTTTGATTCATTTGTGGGCATTGTGGCATTGGCATTTGTCCATAATTCATTGGCATTCCATAGGGCATCATTTGATCCATCATGTCATCGGTAACTTTTAAGATAACACGATTGGCTTCCATAGCGATTCTGATTAAGCTATTGCGGTCAATTTGGAGATTTTGATTAACTAATAATTGGTTAGTGCCACTTTGGTACACCTTAAAGTTGTAGTTACCCATGGGGATTGGGATGGGTTGTGTTACTTGCCGAACCATTAATCCTCTAATTGCAGGACTATCGTTAATGAAGATATCGACCATTTGCATCGGCATTAGTTCATTGACAAACCGAATATTTACTGGCCGTGGAAATTGTTGATAGTAATCCATATTTATCCCTCCATCATCAGTCTAGTATATTGTATGATGCGAGTGACAAAAACATATAGGCAAAATCGTTATTTTTATAAATTGAGGAAAATATCCCATTATGTTATAATGAGATAAATACTAAAGAAGGAGCTAATCATGAAAAATCTACCGCTTTTACCTAACGAGAAAGTCATAGAAAAAGTAAAGTTTGCGAAACGCATCTTTCTTATAGATATTATTCTTCTTATCGCTATTCTATCTTTATCCCAACAATTCCAACAATACTCTTTACTTTCCTTCCTACTCATCTTTCTTTTCTTTCCACTCTTAATAAAAACTTTATTTGACTTCTATCGCATTAATTTTCATTATGTTTATATTACTAATGAACGCTTAATTTATCAAAAAGGTCTAATCTATAAAAGAATTAGGATTATTAATCTGAGTAATATAACTGAAATTCTCATCCGCACGCATCTTTTAGACTTTAATAAACTGCTTACAACATACAAGATAATTGTTGTTAATAATAAACCAATTATTCTAAAAAATATCCTTAATGGTGATCGAGTAGGAAGGAAAGTAAAGAGTATTGTTGGAATTGTTGGGATAAAGATAGAATAGCGATAAGAAGAATAATATCTATAAGAAAGATGCGTTTCGCAAACTTTACTTTTTC
>JAAYWZ010000105.1 GCA_012516175.1 Bacilli bacterium | reverse complement strand
ATATTAATATAATATTGTTCAACTGTCAATGTAGAGGGTGAAGATTATGGTAACAATCAAAGATGTAGCAAAAAAAACAGGTGTTTCTATTTCTACTGCTTCATATGCGATTAATGATGATCCGAGTATTAGTCAAAAACAAAAGAAAAGATTCTTGAAGTCGCAAGAAAATTAAATTATCATCCAAATGCGGCGGCGAGAAATTTAAAACGTAAAAAGACTAATATTATCGGTCTTTTTGTTTTGTGACTAAATAATATAAGGCGTAAGTTGTGATTGGAGAAATAAGAGTGTGTTACTTGCTTCTTCAATATCATTATGCTCCACCTTATAACCATTAAATACTTCATAATGTTCATTACCTTTACCAGTAATTAAAATAATCTCATTTTCTTCTGCTTCTTCAATCGCTTTTCTGATTGCTTCTTTACGGTTAGGGATGATAGCAACCTTAAAGATATCATCAATACCTAAAATGATATCTCTAATAATTATGAGCAGATCTTCACTTTTAGGATCCTCACTAGTGATGATAATCTTATCAGCATAAGTGCTTGCAATTTTCCCCATAATTGGACGTTTTGACTTATCTCTTTCGCCTGCACAACCAAAGACAAGCGTTAGTTTATTCATCTTTAAAGTTTTGAGGTTTTTCAAGATACTTTCTAAAGCATAAGGTGTATGGGCAAAATCAACAATAACTTTGAATGGTTGTCCATAATCAATATTTACCATGCGGCCCTCAATATTAGCTATTTGTCTTAAATGAGGAATTACTTCGTTTAAATCGAATCCTAAACAATCTAAACAAGCTAAACTTGCGACCGCATTATAAACGTTATAATCACCAAAAAGGGATAAACTAATATTAGTATAGGCTTTATCTCTGATAATTAAATCGAAATAGGTATGCGGAAACTCAGGTCTAATATTAGTAATCCAATAATCACTATTAAGACTTTTACCATAGGTTATTACCTTGGCCTTCGTTAGTTTAATTAAACGATCAGCATAAGGTGAATCCAAATTGATAATAGCATAAGCATCTTTATCTAACATCTTAAAGAGCTGAGCTTTAGCTAAGAAATAATTGTCGATGGTTTCATGATAATCGAGGTGTTCATGAGTAAGGTTAGTGAATATACCTACTTTAAAATGGAGTTGATCTACCCGATGTGTCATTAAACCTTGACTAGATACTTCTAAAGATGCATAATCGATATTCTCCTTAACTAAAGAAGCTAAATATTGATTTAAGGTAATAGCTTTTGGTGTAGTAAGAGGAGTCGAAAGGGAATAATCAAGATATTTTAAACCATTAGTACCTATATAAGCACAAGGCGTGAATTTATCAATTAATTGTTTAGTAATGAGTGCCGTAGTTGTTTTACCATCGGTACCAGTTACACCGATTAAGTTAAGCTTTTTGCTTGGATGCTCATAAAACCTAGTAGCTAAGATGGGAGTTAGTTCTAAAGTATCTTTCACAATCACATAAGGGATATCAGTATCAAGTTGTTTCGTTGCGATAATTAACACTACATCATTAGTTAACTCCTGAACTAACTCATGGCTATCAGTTTTACTTCCTTTTATACAGATAAAACAGGTATTTGGTTTTAAGTCATTTGTATGCTCACTCAAATACCCGATTTCAATATCATCATGATAATTAGGACTTTTATAGATGATGTCAATGCCTGTTAACAAATTCTTGCTAAGCATCTTTCTCCCTCCGCTTCGCTCAGTATTATTATGGAGTTTCTTAGCGAAATTAGTAGAAAGATGCCGAAAAACTCATTGTCAAATTTTTACCTATCAAGAAAAAAGAAGAATAAGACTAAACCTTATTCTTCATTTTCAACTGATGGATAAAATCCTCATCCGGATCAATGTAAATTGTTTTATTACGATCATAGGTCACAAAACCTAGTTTACTTCCAGGAACCTTCTTAACATGTTTAACTAAAGTATAATCAACAGGCACTGAAGATGATTTGCGTGCCTTCGAATAGTAACTAGCTAATTGGGCTGCAGATCTTAAGACATTTTCAGTTAGTTCTGTGACATTACGAATAATCACATGGCTTCCTGGCATGTCCTTAACATGCACAAAGTAATCGTTACGACCTGCGATTTTATGGGTGATATACTCGTTTTGAATATTGTTTTTACCTACTAAGATTTCTACACCATCAATGATATATTTTTCAAATTGGGGTTTTTTCGCTTTTCGCATTTTAGTTACTTGGGGTTTAAGATAACCCAGCATTTCAAGTTCCTGCCTGATTTCAATAGCATCATTTAAAGTAGCACTTTTCATTTGTTCAAGTAAGAGTTCAAAATAGGATATTTCGTCTTTAGTGCTTTCAATTTGATCAGTAAGATGGGTTATAGCGCTCTTAGCTTTTTGATACTTAGCGTAATACTTATTCGCATTTTCCACTGGAGTTAAAGTAGGATCAAGTTCAATCTCTACTTCTTCATTGGTCTCATAATCCACAACTTTTATAACTGATTGACCTTGCGTTATATCATAAGCATAAGTTAAGATTAAATCACCCAACTTCCGGTAATTTAAAGTTTCTTTGGCTAGTTCTAAATCAGTAGTGAGATTATTAAGTTTATTCTTATTCTTTTCATACTCGTTTTTGATGAATTTTTCTAAATCTTGCGTTTGTTGCTTGATGCGTTCTTGGTTTTCTTTATCAAAATAGAAGCGGTCTAGTAGACTACCTAAAGTATGATATACTCTTCTTTCGCCTTCAAGATGCTTTAAGTCTATCAAGTAGAAATAATCTCTTTTAGGCGTAATAATCATCGTCGGTTGATATTCTTTTTCAAGCCGATTAATAAACTTTTTATAAGCATGATAGAGACCAGTTTCTGTTAAAATTGCTCCATGAAGCAGTTCTTGACTAGATAAGGGGCTTACACCCGCAAAATAATCGATTAGCTCTCTTGCTAGATTATCACTGTCGCTAGAAAAATGCTTGAAGTCTTCTTCTGTTCCATTAAAGAAGTCGATTTTATTTTGTGTAGGTGGTAAGATGTATTCTGCCCCTGGTTGAATAGTGCGATAACTGTTTAAGAAAGGGGAAATCCTTTTTAAAGCATCAATAATTAGATTTGTATCATCATTCACTAAGATGATGTTAGAGTGTTTACCCATGATTTCTACCATGAGTTTCTTATAGACACGATCGCCAATTTCATTAAGGTTACTTATTTTAATTTCAATTATACGATCACTACCTATTTGGTTGATGCTTTCAATTACACCACCTTCAAGATGTTTTCGTAGTAACATACAAAACATCGGTGGTTCACTAGGTGTTTCATAATCCATCGCAGTAATATGAATTCGGGCATATTTAGGATCAATCGAAATTAGTAACTGATATGTTTCTTTAGACCTAATAATAAGTAATAATTCATAATTAGATACTTGATATATTTTATTTATTCTACCATTCAGTAAATGTTCATTTAACTCATTTACCATATAATGGGTGAATATTCCATCAAATGCCATGTGCATCACTCTTTTCTGTTTACATTCCTCACTCATTTTAACATGTTTACCCAAGATAGTTCAAACTATTTATTATTATAAACTGCTTCTAATTAATGATAGTATAAATTATTTTGTGTAAATAGAAAAGGAAATCATTTACCCATAATTATTGACGCAACCTCCCCTTTTTATGGGATTATTAATTCTTATGATAAAATTATTAGTATTTTTTCTTGATATTATTAGTAAAATATAAAATGTATGAATATGTTTTTGTGTGAATACAAGTAATTATGGTTATAGTGACCATTGTCGAATTAAAATAGATAAAAATCTTTAAAAAAGTATATTAAAATACTTAAAAAAAAGATAAAAAGATGTTATGATAATACAGATAATAGATAAAAATAAAGCGGATGTGCGAAGGGAAGTAACAACTATGAAACTTAATGAAAGAGGTCTCTTAATTGTCATATCAGGACCATCTGGAGTAGGAAAAGGTACAGTACGAAAAGCCTTATTTGCGTTAGATAAACATAATCTAGAATACTCAGTCTCTATGACCACCAGACCACCAAGAGAAGGCGAAAAACATGGAGTTGATTATTATTTTGTCAGTCGGGAAGAATTTGAACAACGGATTAAGGAAGGTAAATTTCTTGAATATGCTGAATTTGTAGGTAATTATTATGGAACACCGCTCGATTATGTGGAAGAATCACTTTCAAATGGTAAGGAAGTGGTGCTAGAAATTGAAGTCCAAGGGGCTTTACAGGTAAGAGAAAAAATGCCAGATGCTGTCTTCATTTTCATTGCGCCCCCATCAAGACAGGCTCTAAGAGAACGACTTACGAAGCGGGCAACTGAGCCTGAAGAGGTTATTAATCAACGCATGGAAAAAGCGGAGCGGGAAATCCATATGGCTTATAAATATGATTATATTGTCGTTAATGATACGGTCGAAAATGCCGCTGACCGTATTTTAGCGATAATTCGGGCAGAACATGCTCGTACAGAACGGACAATACAAAAATATATGAAGATGTTGGAGTTGGAGGTGGAATAATTCTATGCGCTATCCATCCATTGATAAGTTATTAGATATTGTACCGTCTAAGTACAAGTTAGTGATTATCAGTGCGAAACGAGCTAAACAGATTGCACAGAGCGATACAGTATTAAAAAATCCTATCTGTGTCAAACCAGTTGGGAAAGCGTTAGAAGAAATTTTCGAAGGAAAACTTAACATCAAATTCTAATAATCTTGAACAACCAACCTTCAAGGTTTTTTTATCGATTAGGGGGATTTACATGATTGCGAATGTTATTGTCGATGTCAAAGTGAAAAATGTCAATAAGCCCTTTAGTTATCTTGTACCATCATACCTCGAAGATGTTATTGAAGTAGGTATGCGAGTCAAGGTCCCTTTTGGTATGCGTGAAATTATGGGCTATGTCATAAACCTACAAACTGATGTAACTGTCCCCCAAGAACTAAAACCCATTATTGATATCCTTGATATGACGCCAAGCCTAACTCCTGAGCTAATTGACTTGGCGTTTACTATGAGTAGGGATACATCAAGTTATCTCATCAGTTGTATTCAAGCGATGTTACCAGCAGCTATTAAAGCTCGGTATGAGAAAAAACTAGTTAAGTTAACAGATGCGTTAAATCCCAATCTCGCAGTTTATTTTCACAATAAGGATGTTATTAATATCGATGTTGTGAAAAAAGAGGATTATAAATATCTTAAACAAGCGATCAATAATCATGAACTTGATTTAGTATATGAAATTAAAGATAAACTAAATGTTAAATATGAAACATATTTAGAACTTATAAAAGATGAAGAAGTTACAGGACATAAACAGAAGCAAATCATTGAAGAACTAAAAATGAACGGTCGCTTAAAAAAGAGCGACCTCATTAAATTATTGAAAGTATCATCGCAATCAATTAAATCATTAGTTCAAAAAGGGATCGTTAAAGAAATCAATGAAGAAGTCTTTCGAACACCTTATTCAGATATTTTAACCGATCGCTCCAAACATATTTTAAATTATGATCAGTTAAAAGCTTTTAATCGAATTAAAGAAAGTATTATTAGTAAACAAGGAGAAATCTTTTTACTCCATGGTGTTACTGGCAGTGGTAAAACTGAAGTTTACTTACATGTCATTGAAGAAGTTGTTAAGTTAGGTAAAGAAGCGATAATGTTGGTACCTGAGATCTCCTTAACACCACAGATTGTGCAACTCTTTAAACAACGGTTTGGCAATCAAGTGGCGGTTTTACATAGTGGTCTATCTTTAGGTGAAAAATATGATGAGTGGCGTAAAATTAGAAATAAAGATGTAAAGATTGTTGTTGGCGCAAGAAGTGCTGTATTTGCTCCCTTTACGAATATTGGTGTAATAATTATCGATGAGGAACATGAACTAACCTATAAGCAAGATGATATGCCAAAATATCACGCCATTGAAATTGCTAAGATTAGGGCAAAAACTTATAATGCCACTTTAGTACTAGGTAGTGCAACTCCTAGTTTAGAGTCTTACGCGAGAGCAGTTAAGCAAGTCTATACTTTATTAGAATTACCTAAACGAGCAACCCTTACTAGACTACCTAAAGCTAGTATCGTTAATATGACCTCTGAATTTAAACGTGGTAACTTAAGTATCTTCTCTGAGCAACTTAAAGAAGCCATTATTGACCGTTTAAATAAGCACGAACAAATTATACTCTTATTAAATCGCCGTGGTTATGAAAACTTCTTATTATGTCGCAGTTGCGGCTATACTGTAATGTGTCAAAACTGTGATATATCCTTAACATATCATAAAGCATCGAAACGCTTAAAGTGTCACTATTGTGGGTTTGAAATACCAATCGTTACTGAATGTCCTAAATGTCATAGTAAACATATTAAAGGCTTTGGTTATGGTACTCAAAAAGTCGAAGAGGAACTAATCAAAGAGTTTCCGGAAGCGAGAATCATCCGCATGGATGTAGATACAACTAGTAATAAAGGTGACCATGACAGGATAATTACGCTCTTCAAAGAAAAACAAGCCGATATCTTATTAGGTACACAGATGATCGCAAAGGGTCTTGATTTTGAAGATGTTACCTTAGTAGGGGTACTCCTAGCAGATACCAGCTTACGGTTACCTGACTTTCGGGCGAGTGAGCGAACCTTCCAGTTAATTATGCAAGTAGCGGGTCGGGCTGGTAGGCATAAAGAGAATAGTGAAGTCATTATCCAAACTTATAATCCACAACATTATGCGATTACTTTAGCCTCTGAACATAAGTTTTTGGAATTCTTCAATCAAGAAATGAAAGTTCGTAAACTAGGAAAATATTCGCCTTATTACTATTTAACCCAAATTATTGTCCAAAGTGAAGTTTTCCAAGACACCCTAAAAGAGGGAAATAAGATTGTAAACTACTTAAAAGGACAATTATCAAGTGAAGCGATTGTTTTAGGGCCTGTGGTACCACAAATAAAAAGGTTAAATAATTTGTATTCAACCCAAATCATTATTAAATATAAACAAGAAAAGCAACTACCTGAAGCGTTAGAATATATCTTAAATAGTTATCAAGATAGTCCGGTCAATGTCATCATTGACCGTTATCCCACCTTTATTATGTAGGAGTGAGAGTATGCGCATCGTTTTTATGGGTACACCAGAATTCGCAGTAAATGTTTTAGATGCTTTAATTAATAGTCCCTATGAAGTAGTTGGTGTAGTTACCCAACCCGATAAACCAGTAGGAAGAAAACAAATCCTAACCCCCCCACCAGTAAAAGTATTAGCGGAAAAACATCATCTTCCTGTTTTTCAACCAGTTAAAATCAAAACTGATTATGACCAAATCCTCGCATGGCAACCTGATATCATTATCACCTGTGCTTATGGTCAAATCATTCCTAAAGTATTATTAGATACACCACCATATAAAGCGATTAATGTTCATGCCTCTTTGTTACCAAAATATCGGGGTGGAGCTCCCATCCATAAAGCTATTATTGATGGTGAAGAAAAAACAGGTATCACGACTATGTATATGTCAGAAAAGATGGATGAAGGGGATATAATTGCCCAAAGAGAAATTAAGATCTTAGAAGATGATGATGTTGAAAGTCTCCATGATAAACTAAGTAAATTAGGCGCTGAGTTATTATTAGAAACTCTACCATTAATTTTCTCTAATAAAATTACCCCTATAAAACAAAATCCTGAAGAAGCAACCTATGCTTATAACATTAAACCTGAAGATGAAATCATAAAATGGGACAAAACTGGAAAAGTTGTATATAATCATATACGAGGATTATCTCCTTTCCCTGGTGCTTATACAATCTTAGATGGTAAACGCATAAAAGTATTTAAGGCTAGTAAGATTGAAACTAATAAACTAGGCCTACCAGGAGAAATCATTGAGGTAATGAAAGATGGTATCATCGTTAAAACAAGTGATAACACCAGTATAAAATTACAGGAAGTCCAACTTGAAGGGAAAACTAGACAAAACTTTAAAGACATCTTAAATGGTAAGCATCCCTTTGAGATTGGTAAAAGGTTTACTCTAGAATAAGTGAGGTTAAAGAATGCGTAATCCTATTGTGACAATTGAAATGGATAACCAGGACACCATTAAAATTGAACTTTACCCTGAAGTTGCTCCTAACACAGTCAAGAATTTCATCAGTTTAGTTAAGAATAACTTTTATGATGGATTAATCTTTCATCGCGTTATTGAAGGATTTGTTATTCAAGGTGGCTGTCCATATGGTAGTGGGACAGGTGGACCAGGATATCGGATTAAAGGCGAATTTACAGCGAATAACTTTAAAAATGACTTAAAGCACACCCCTGGAGTCATCTCCATGGCGCGAAGTTACCATCCAGATAGTGCTGGAAGTCAATTCTTCATTATGCATGCAGCATCACCGCATTTAGATGGTCATTATGCCGCATTCGGTAAAGTAATTGAGGGGATGGACGTAGTAGATAAAATCACGAAAGTAGTTACCGACCACAACGACCATCCTCTAAAACCACAAATCATTAGGAAAGATACTGTAGAAACATTTGGGGTTACTTACGAAGGCCCAGAAGTAATCAAGTAAAAAACACTTGGACTATCCAAGTGTTTTTTTATAGATGAAAAATTAACGTTTCTAGCCTTCAACCTTTATCACAATATCACTAAGATTTTCATTCACACTAATCTTAATTGATGTGTTTTCTTCAATATCATTATCACAAATATAACGGCTTACTGGATTAATAAAACGTTCTTCTACAATATTACCAATACCACGACCACCGTTTTCTCTTGCTTCTACTGCTAACCGATAGTAATAGTTTTCAAAAATATCATCCGCTAGATTAATGCTGATTTTGGTTCGTTCATAAATACTTTGAATTACTTTCGTAATTTGTGATTTCACGATTTGTTTTGCTGCTTCATCACTAATAAAGTTAAAGATGATGATATTATTATTGCCAATACGGTTTAACAATTCTGGTCGACCCAAATCTAAGAAATAATCTTTAACTCCTTTAGATACTAAGTCCTTAATCTCTTCATAACTATTATTAGGTGTTACTACAGGTATTTTTTCCACATTACCGTATTGGTCACTGAATGTTTTATAAATACCTAAATTACTTGTGAAGATAATAATTGTTTCAGAGAAGTACACAGTATTACCTTGTCCATCAGTCATTCGCCCATCTTCAAGGATCTGTAAGAATTTCTCTAAAATTGATGGATGGGCTTTTTCAATCTCGTCAAATAAAAGGATGGAGAAGGGCCGTTCTTTCACCGCATTAGTAAGTTGTCCACCACTTTCATAACCTACATAACCAGGAGGAGCACCTAAGAGTTTTTGATCAGAATGCGGCTGTTGATATTCACTCATATCAAAACGGATGCAGCTCTTTTCATCACCAAATAATAATTCTGCAATCGATTTGGCAAGTTCTGTTTTACCGGTACCTGTTGGTCCAGCTAAGAAGAGAATTCCCCGTGGTTTACTATCTTTTGATGAGTGTTGGAGACCAGAAAGACCACTGGCAGCTCTTTTAATGACATCAACAGCTTTTCTAACTGCTTCATCTTGACCCATAACCCGTTGTTTAATTATACTTTCCGCATTCTGAATCTTTTCTTTTTCAATCATGTTCCAAGGATTTTCTTTGATTCCATATTTATATAGAGATAAAGCGTCAAGAATTCTATTTCCTTCAATATTATTCTTTACACTTAATTCTCTGACTTCTCTAAGTTCTAAGCATTTCAAACCATCAGTGACATCAATAAACTTTTGCTTGATTTTCTTAATTTCACTATCATCACCATCAAGCATTTAATATTCATCATGTATAAAGATTTGGCGAACATGTTTATCTGGATGCGGTATACTAATTGTTTTAACATTGGGATTATTAAAATAAAACCAGGTTGGTAAATCATTGATTTTATCAACTACAAGGATTAAAACATTGCGCAGTCTATTAATTCTTGCTGCATTTAAAGAACCATACAAGAGATTTAGAAACATCGAAATCTCTTCTTCGGATAATTGATTGGGAGTTGATAAGTACCTCGAAGCAAAGTTCATCACGATTGCGACGGGTTTTTTGTTTTCTGTTTGCAAGCGATTACTAGTAATCGCATTTTTAATTAACTCACTCATGCTGACGAAGTCTTTAGCTTTATAACATTGTTGGCGGGTATCTGTGACATTACTGCTACAATATGATTTCCCTTGGGAAAACTCTAAAATTAAAGGTCCAAGATTAGTCGCAACAACTGGGTTATAAAAACCATTAATTGGATCACAATATAACATATCGTAACTAACATCAGGATTATTAGATACAAATGAACTGTAAAGGATATGGTTTAAACTCACAAAACCATTAATATTTATCTCACCATTTTTGCGTACAAAACGGGGATAAATATCATTGATGTTACCTTCAATGATAAAAGCACTTTTAATTCCCACAAAACTCTCTAGTTCACGCAACCATTTTGGTATCTGATCTTCACGAAACATTATTTCACCCTTTCCTATTTACCTCTTAGACTAATACCCACAGATATCAGATGATTATGATAAAAAATATTCTGGACTTGTCTTCCTTGGCTTAAATATTCTTCATATATCGGTCGATATTCTTCTTTGAAATAATAGATATTTTGATTAGTTGAACCACGAAGTGGTGCCTGGTTATCATTTAGATTATCAATATAACGACCATCAATTACTACTGCTACATTTTGTTTCAAGAAAGTAACTACTTCAGGCGTTAACTTAGTAAGGGTATAACCAGTATAAAGGAGGATATCTGGTGTTATTTCATTTAGTAGTACCAGTAACTCCTTAAGTTCATCAAGTTGATCCAGGGGCTCACCGCCAGTAATCGTAATGCCCTCGATAGGATGGTTCTTCGCAAGTTGCTTAATATGGTGATATAGTATTTCTACAGGAATATTCTTTTTGGGATTCTTAACCCATAATTCTGGATTAGCGCAATTATAACAACCTTTTTGACAACCAATTGTCCATAAAGCTAAACGTTTATTTGGTCCCAAACTAAAAATCGGATAAAGGATACGATCGATTTCCATGATTATTCAATAATCACCTGAAACTTTACATCTGCAAGACGTAAAACCGTATTATGATGTAATTGATATTCTTCAAAGGGTTTTAACTTAGTCGCTTGATCAAGATATGTGCCATTAGTACTTCCTAAATCTTTGACAAACCATTGGCGATTACGATAACATACTTCTAAATGTTTACGGGAAAGAAAACGAAACCGCTGCATATACTCTGGTTCAATTGTCCCTTCTTTGCCGATAATTCCTCCTTTTTCAGGAATGGTAATTTCTTTCTTGGTGGTTATCTCCACCAGCTTTAGGTTTACCTCTGGAATATTTGCTTTATGTGGTACTTCATAGGTAACTCCATCTTGTTCAAGGGGGACATTCATTAAATCGGGGTCATCGCATTCAGGACAAGTTGCTTTATATTCTTCAATATCTTCAAAATAGATTTTTGCACCACAGGCACGACAAACCCGAAAATATTTAGAATTAGTATTCTCTGGACTTGATACTTTAGGGAGATTTGCTTCATTTATGGTTATAATATCGAGATACTCGATATCACTACCACAATTAAACAATTTAACTCATTCGCAGGATTTTCTGTTCCGCATTGCTCACAGATTTTAAGATATCTTCCCATTCTATCCCTCCATCAATCTTGTTTTTGATAATTATAACCCCACTCATTAATATAGATTTGGTAAATTAGGGATATAATCTTAAGTAATATTATAATAAGGTTTTATTAATAAAAAAAGATTGGTCTCTAGAAATACTACTAAAAATAAATCTTCGTAGTGCTTTTTAAGAAGATTTACACAAATTAATGTCAAGATTTCAAAAAAATGTTATAATGTAATCTCGAAGACATGTATTTCGAGGTGCACTTGATGAAGACATTGATTAAGTATCGCGATAATAAAAAACTCATTAATATATTGATTACATTAGCTGGTTCGACGATGTACTCCCTCGGTATTAAATGGTTTATCATTCCTGCTAAACTAAAAACAGGGGGTTTCACTGGAATAGCCCAGATTTTCTATGGTTTTATTGAGCCATATGTTAGTAATTTTATGTCCTATGATTTAGGGGTAGGTATTCTCTGGTTTCTTGTGAATATTCCCGTTTTCTATTTGGGCTTTCAATCCTTAGGTAGAAGATTCACCTTCTTAAGCTTCCTAGCAGTGTTAAATGGAATGATAACGCTGGCCATTCTCCCTTTTCCGGGCATCTTAGCTGAAGAAGGTCTCCATAATGATTTACTCCTAAGCGCAATTCTTGGTGGCACTATCACCGGTGTTGGTGTAGGAATAACCTTAAAGGTCGGTGCTTCTACTGGTGGGATGGATATAATCAGTCAATACTTATCCTATAAGAAAGACCGACCATTTGGCCATTATTCCTTCATTTTAAATGGGATAATCATCCTTATCGTTGGTCTATTTGATTCTTGGATTTATGCTTTTTATACAATTATTAACCTATTTATTTCTACTTTAGTTATTGATAAGATTCATACCCGTCATAACAAGTTAACCCTGCTAATTGTGACCGATAAAAAAGATGAGCTAATTGAAACACTTCATAAACGGATTTATCGGGGCATAACGATTATTCCTAGTATTGGTGCTTATTCAAGACAAGAAAAAACCATCTTGATGATGGTTATTTCCAGTTTTGAATTGTACAATGTCATATCGATTATCAAAGAAGTTGATGATAAAGCCTTTACGAATGTCTTTAAAAGTCAAGCTGTTTATGGTAACTTCTTTAAACATCGATTAGATTAGGAGAATGAGTATGGCGATTAAAGTTAAGATCTTTGATGAAGAACACGAGAAAGATTTAGAAGAAAGTTTGAATGGTTTTCTCGAGAAAATTGATGAAAAGGATTTAATTGATATCAAGTTTCAGATTAGTAATTTTTACGATAATCGCGAGCAAATATATTGTTACGCGGCGATGGTTATTTATCGTGATAAGAAAAAGGAAGATGATAAATGAGTATTAAGAGATTTGAAGAAGTAGCATTATCCTTCTTTCAAAAAGAAACCCTTGATTTTTTTAATGATGGGATTCAGTTTGGTTTTAATAACTATCAAAATAAAAATATAAAGCAGATTGGTTATAGTGTTAATCTGACTCCTGATATTATTAAGCAAGCGATTGAAAAAAGGGTTGATTTAATCTTAACCCATCATAATATTTGGGAAGATCACTTTGAAATGCGTGAAGAATGCTTAAAACTCTTAGAAGATAACAACCTAACTCACTTTTTTAACCACTTACCACTTGATGCTAGTAACTTTGGTCCATCTTATGCCTTAGCTGAAAGATTGGAAGTAGAAGTCACTGACCGCATTAGTTTCTATGAAGGTTTCTATTTTGGGGTAGTAGGTAATATCCAACCTTTAACCTTAGATGAGTTTACAATTAAACTAGAAGATGTATTAGGTCATAAAGTTAGAGTATGGAAGAATAATAATGAAGTCATTAAACGGGTAGGAATTGTCTCAGGGAGTGGGAAAGACCTTATTAATCTTCATGAAGCAAAGACTTTAGGTTGTGAAGCTTATATAACAGGCGAAAAATCGTTAACGACATTGTTATATGCACGTCACATTGGGTTAAACTTCTTATTAGGTAGTCATACTTTTACCGAAATCGATGGGATGCGTAAGTATGCCCAATTAATAAATGAAAAAATGCCAGAGGTAAATTTCTTTGAACTAAAAGAAGAGTGGATTGAATAAGATGGCAAGTGTAAGAAAAATAGCTCTTGAGATTATTAATCAGGTATTATTAGAAGATGCATATAGTAATCTCTTACTTAATGAAGTAATTAACAGTAAACAACTGAAAGAAGTTGACAAAGGCTTATTAACGGAATTAGTTTATGGTACCATAACTTATGCACTTACCCTTGATTACTATTTAAGTAAATATATTAGTAAGCACAAAGTAGATGATGTCATAAGAAATATCCTTCGCATGGCCATCTACCAAATAGTTTATCTTGATCGCATTCCCAATCATGCAGTCGTAAATGAAGCTGTTAAACTTGCCAAGGAATATAAATCAGAAGCAACAGCTTTTGTAAATGGGGTATTAAGAAACTTTTTGCGTGATGTTAAACCTGATTTAAACCTAATTAATGATGAGATTGAAAGACTAGCCATTACGACCAGTCATCCATTGTGGTTAGTTAAAATGTGGGTAAAACAGTTTAGTCTAGAGAAAGCGCAAAAAGTCTGTTATTTAAATAACACTAAACCGCATCAATACATCCGCTTAAACCTTTTTAAGGATACGCGTGATAATATTATGCGGAGATTAAATGAACTTGGTATTAAATATGAAACCACCCATTTAAACGAAGCATTAAGAATCATTGATGATAATATAGCCAATACTTATTTGTATAAAGAAGGTTTTGTTTACATTCAAGACTTAAGTAGTATGCATGTTGCTCATATTTTAAATCCACAGCCAAGTGATTGCGTAATCGATGTCTGTGCTGCTCCTGGAGGAAAAAGCACTCATTGTGCTGAACTCATGCAGAATAAGGGAGAAGTTTATGCTTGTGATATTCATGAGCATAAGATTAACCTAATAAATGAGCATAAAGAACGCTTAGGACTAAGTTGTATTAAACCTACTCTATGTGATGCTAGAAAGTTAACTGAAGTATTTGAACCTCAAAGTTTCGATAGGGTACTAGTAGATGCCCCATGTAGTGGTTTTGGTGTGATTAGAAGAAAACCAGAAATTAAATATAATAAAAAGCCATCTGACATTGATACAATCGTGGTACTTCAAAAAGAAATTATCGATGAAGCAATTAAACTGGTTAAACCAGGTGGTACTTTAGTCTATAGTACATGTACCTTAAATAAGAAAGAAAACGAGAAGATGGTTGAATACATTCTCAATAAATATCAAGATTTTAAACTAAACAAAGAACCATTTGAAAAACTAGGTTTTAATTGTGAAGGCTATCTTCAACTTATTGACCAAATTAATGATGCTGATATCTTCTTTATTGCTTGTTTTAAAAAAGATGCATAAGAACTCCTTTATAACCGACAATATTAATGGTATAAAGGAGTTTTTCTTATGAAGGAAATGAGTAACCGTGTAACGATGTTTATTGCGAGTATTGTGGGAAGTGTTATGAATTTTTACTTTTTATTAGATCATCGTGTTAAGTTATTAGAGTTAACGAAGACATATTATATTTCTATTTATGTTAATCTTGGTTTATTCTATCTATCATTGTTTAATATCTTAGTT
>JAAYWZ010000104.1 GCA_012516175.1 Bacilli bacterium | reverse complement strand
ATATTAAAGAGATTAATCAAAAAGATTTACGCTCACAAATGGGTGTAGTCTTACAAGAAACCTTCTTGTTCTCAGGTACGATTTATCAGAACATCGTCTATGCACGTCCTAATGCGACTTTAGAAGAAGTAATCAAAGCAGCTAAAATCGCTAATGCCCATGACTTTATAATGAAACTACCTGACGCCTATGATACTCGGATTGGTGAAAAGGGGGTAAGGTTATCAGGTGGAGAAAAACAACGAATAGCGATTGCGCGAGCGATACTCAACGAACCGAAAATTCTTATTCTCGATGAAGCCACTGCTTCTGTAGATACTGAAACAGAATACATTATCCAAGAAGCTCTTGGAAGGTTGATAAAGAATCGCACCACTTTTGCGATTGCACATCGTTTATCAACGCTAAGAAATGCGACGAAACTCCTAGTTTTAGAAAAAGGTGAAGTAATTGAATACGGTACCCATGATGAATTACTAAAACAACGAGGAAAGTATTATGAATTAGTGATGGCACAGAAAGAACTTACTAAGACAAGGCAATAGAATTAATAAAAGCCGCTTAATCTATTCATTAAGCGGCTTTTCTAATGCCTTAAGTATCATTTCTTTTGTGATAATACCTTCTCTAAGTATTTTAATTTCCCCATCTTCCATAGTTACTACTGTTGAAGGTATACCGATATCTGTTAAACCACCATTGATGATGATATCGATCTTATCACCTAATACATTAATAACATCTTCTGCATTATTTAGACTACTACTACCTGATATATTCGCTGAGGTAGTGGCTAATGGTCCAATTGCCTGTAAGATTTCTAAGGCGATTGGGTGATTGGGGATTCTTACTCCAATTGTAGGTAAACCACTAGTCACATAATCAGGAATAATCCGATTTTTAGGTAAGACTACTGTTAAAGCTCCTGGTAGAAATGTCTTAATTAACACTTCCATTTGAGGTGGAATATTTAAGGTTACTTGTTTGATTTGTTCAAGATTCGCACATAAAATTGGTAAAGGTTTGTTTTGTGGTCGATGTTTAGACTGATAAATCTTATTGATAGCTGTCAGATTAAAGGGACTTGCGCCAATCCCATAAACGGTATCAGTGGGAAAGGCGATAATATCAGTTTCTTGATAATCTTTCAGAGCTTCTTTTACCGCAGCTACATCGTAGATTTTTGCCATAATTTCGCCTACTTTATAATTAAAGAAGTTCCTGTCATTTCTTTTGGTTGTTCTAAACCTAACAATTCTAACATGGTTGGCGCAATATCACCAAGGTTACCACCTTCACGAATCTTAATGCCTTGATGTGTTATAATTACAGGCACGGGGTTAGTGGTATGGGCAGTAAATGGTTTATTATCTTCATCAAGCATTTGCTCAGCATTGCCGTGGTCTGCTGTCACAATCGCAACCCCACCTTTTTGTAGAACTTTTTCCACAACCTTACCCATGCATTCATCAACAGCTTCTACTGCTTTAACAGCTGCTGGAATTACACCAGTATGACCAACCATATCGCAGTTAGCATAGTTTAAAATGATGACATTTAAATCATCACAATCTAGTTCTTTTAAGACGGTATCTGTAACTTCATAAGCAGCCATTTCTGGTTTTAAATCAAATGTCGCTACTGCGGGTGATGGAACAAGTATTCTTTTTGAACCAGGAATTTCTTTATCTACACCACCATCAAAGAAGAAGGTAACATGAGCATATTTTTGAGTTTCCGCAATCCGTAATTGCGTTAAACCTAAACTAGAAATATAGTCACCGAAGGTGTTGCTTAAATCTTGTAAACCATATGCGATGTCACCAATAACACTTTCTGCATAATGCATCATACAGACGAAATGAATGTTACGAGGACCTTTAGAAGTATCAAGCACCGCCTTACCTTCCCTTGCTAGGGCTTTAACTCCATCAGGATTAGAGAAGGCTGTTGCGATTTGAATTGCTCGGTCAGGACGGAAGTTCGCAAAAATAATCGCATCATTATTCTCTACCATACCACTATCATCAACGACAAATGGTACGACGAATTCATCGGTAATACCTTCTTCATATGATGCAAGAATACCTTCTTTAGCACTATCATAATGTTTACCTAATCCTAGTGTCATCGCATCATAAGCTAATTGTGTCCGTTCAAAGTTCTTATCGCGGTCCATCGCATAATATCTGCCCGCGACAGTCGCAATCTTACCTACACCAATTTCCTTAATCGCAGCTTCTAATTGGTCTACATAAGTTACTGCTGATTTAGGTGGTGTATCCCGGCCATCGAGGAAAGCATGAACATAAATATCTTTAACACTTTGTTCCTTAGCTAATTTTAATAAAGCGATGATGTGATCAATGTGAGAATGTACACCACCATCTGATAATAAACCCATAATATGGAGTTTCGTTTTATTTTGTTTTACATGATCAGTTGCCTTTAAGAAAACTGGATTTTGGAAAAAGTCCTTTTCTCTAATATGCTTATTTATTCTTGTCAATGATTGATATACAATTCGACCTGCACCAATATTTAAATGTCCAACTTCGCTATTACCCATTTGACCTTCAGGTAAACCCACTGCTTCCCCGCTCGCATTTAATGTGCCATTAGGATAAGTAGCGATTAAGCGGTCAAAATTAGGCTTTTTCGCTAACTCAACAGCGTTTCCTGGATATTTGGGTCCATAGCCAAATCCATCTAGTACTATTAGTGCAACTAAATTATATTTCATAATAATTATCCTCCTTACTACATTTTATAGTATACATTCAGTTATCATTATTTACAAGAAAAATAATCGTTTTTTCCAAAAGTAAGCGTTAAATAATTTATTAATATATTGATAATCTAACCTTTTACTCATTAATTATCTAATCCTTATATGATGAAAGAAATGAGGAATGTAATTAATAATCTAAACGTAAAAAGCGTTCGTCAACTTAATGACGAACGCCTTTTACGTAAATAAATAGTTGATTAGGGGGGTAAATATGTTATGTTATGTGAGTTTTGGGGGGATATATTAAATTATAAAGGGTAGGTTTTGCACTTGCGTGCACTTATATTGTGAATCAACCTTTATAATTTTATGCAAAGGATTTATAATTTTTTATAATTTGCCATCTTAATAAAGGCATACGGATCTAAAGAAGCGCCACCAATTAAACAACCATCGATGTGTTCTTGTGCCATTAATTCCTTAATATTATCGGGATTTACAGAACCACCGTATTGGATTCTAACTTCATCAGCCACTTCTTTCCCAAATTCTCTTTCCACAACGCTACGGATATAACCACAGGTTTCATTTGCCATTTGTGCTGTCGCTGTTCTACCAGTTCCAATTGCCCATACTGGTTCATAAGCGATGACAACTTGTTTTACTTGCTCTTTGGTTAAACCTTTTAGAGCGATAACAGTTTGTCTTTCAACTACCTGATTAGTTAAATTATTTTCCCGTTCTTCTAAACGTTCACCAACACAGACGATGGGGATTAAATCATGACGAAAAGCGGCATGAACTTTCTTATTAACATCTTCATCAGTTTCATGGAAATATTGCCGTCTTTCACTGTGACCGATAATCACATATTTTACCCCAGCATCTTCGAGGGTAACTGGTGAAACTTCGCCAGTATATGCTCCCTTATCTTCATAGAACATATTTTGCGCTCCAATGCGCAAATTATCACCTTGACGTTTGACTAAACTGCGCAATAATACTGCTTGTGCACAGATTACTGTGTCCACTTCTTCTACTGGTGGAACATGTTGACTAACAAGGTACACAAATTCAAGGGCTTCATCACGTACTTTATGCATCTTCCAGTTTCCCGCAATTATTGGCTTTCTCATTTTTACTACTCTCCTTTAATTTATATCTTTCGAAGGGATTTTTGAATTTGCTTATTGACAATGTAACTCTTTTGTTCTTTTAGGGTATTTATACAGACTTGTAAAAAGATGGAATTGGAGGGATAACTATCATGATAGTTCCCAAATAACATTTGGGCATAAAAACCATCACTTTTCGACAATGATGAACGGATGCATGTGCGCATCGCTTTTTCAACGCTTGCTGGTGTCACATTAAAATGCTCACCAATCATTTTGTAGATGGTATGCATCCGTTTATAGAGATTTTCGCTGCTTTCTAACATGACATTTAGAATATACTCAAAATAAGTATATCCTATATAGACTTTTAATAAACCAATCTTCTTTAATAAATTAATGACTGCTCTTTGGGAATCAAAGAAACTTTGATTATCAAGCATTGCTTTAATCTCTAAATGATTAATTATATTATATAACTCTTCAATTCCAATCTCTAACTCATTAACATGAATTAAGCCTAATTGGTCACATTTACTTTGGATAAACTCAGTGGTAAATGGTGTTAGAAGCACAATTAATTCAGGTCGTTTCTTTGTATTAAATAATATGGTCTCGAGGGCATAAATGCCAGGAATATTTGTTAGGGCATCCTTGACAATCACAATATCATAATCATTTAAATCATGCATTTTAACTAGTTCTTCCCCATCGAGAACATAATCGATAATACTATATAAATCACGTTGTCTGCAATATTCTTGCATCTTTTGGATTAGTTTAAGATTATTATGAGCTATTAAAATTGTTTTTCTTTTCATAATATCCCTTCAAGTATTGACTTAAAACTTAATCTCTACATCCTTACGTTTATATTCTTCTGATTCAAAGAACTCCCGCATCTTAAATTTAAATACTCCAGCGATGATATTAGATGGAAATAATTGGACTTTATGATTATACTCAGAAACATTTGCATTATAAACACGACGGGCTGCCTGTAAGTGTTCTTCACAATCAATAATAGCGAGTTGGAGTTGTTTAAAGTTTTCACTTGCCTTTAGTTCGGGATATTGTTCCACAATCACATTTATTGTTTTAAACGCTTGATCCATTTGTTTGGCGTATTCTTGTTTTTGTTCAAACGTACTTTTATCAACATCGTGAATAGCGTTTCTTAATTTAATTACTTCTTCTAGCGTTTCCTTTTCATGTTTAGCATAACCTTTAACAACTTCAATCATCTTTGTTAATAGGTCATAACGTTTCGTTAAAGCTACATCAATACCTGATTCAGCTTCGTTTATTTTGATTTTTAGTGACTGTAAAGTGTTATATCCTGCGATAAACCACACCACTAAGATAAGAAGAATAATCGCTAGAATCACTAAAACAGGGCCGAGATTTTCCATAAAATACCTCCTCTAATTAAATATCGCAAAATAAATTATATCACTTAATAACCCTCTCTTAAATATTTTTATGTGAATTCCTTCATTTCTTTTTGGTCATGAAGATTTCAAGAATCTCATCTGTATACTCATTATTTTCATTATACACATATAACGGTGGTAAAATTCTTAAGCCGCATTGACGACTTTTCCTGCCTTCAATTAATATTGTGTTACATTCACGCTTTGGTTTTGGATACACAAGTCTCAACCGTTTAGGTTCAATATTGTATTTTCGCATCAGTTCAAGAACATCTAATAAGCGGTCAGGGCGATGCACTAGCGCAAAGTAGCCACCATGTTTCAATAAAATACTGGCTTCTTTTATGACATCTTCTAAAGTTGCCATAACTTCATGGCGAGCAATCGTAAGAAAATCGCTTTTATTTAAATGGGCATCTTCAGTTACTCGAAAAAACGGCGGGTTACAAGTAACCACATCAAAAGCATGGTGCCCTAGTTTTTGATGAATATTCCGTAAATCATCGTGGAGAATGGTAATTTGGTGCGTCAAATTATTAAGTTGGATATTACGGATTGCTAGGTCATAGGATACTTCTTGAATCTCCACACCAATAATTTCTGCCTTCGTTCTTAAACTTAAGAAGAGGGGAATTGGCGCATTACCTGTTCCTAAATCAATAATACGTTTAACATTTTTATTAATCGTTGTAAAATGTGCTAGTAGTGTAGAGTCTAAAGAGAAATTAAATAAATCAGGGCGTTGAATAATTTTTAACCCATCGTATCCTAATAAATCATTTAAAACTTCGTTTTCTTTAAGCATAACTATCACTCATGAAAAAACTATTGATAATGATCAATAGTTTTTACTCTTCAATTAATTCTAATAATTCTTCATCCACGATATCATTATCATCATTAACGATGTTCTTACGCTGTATTTCATTTAATTGATAGCTTCTGACCGCATTAGTTTCTGTTAAGATCACTTTAACTAGATCAAGGAGTGCATTAACACCAAAAACCTTACCTTCACCATCAGGAGTGACAATAATTTCACCTACTTTAGGCATTATCTTCGCAATCTCATCATAGAACTCTGATTCATACCTTAAGCAACATAAGAGTTTTCCACAGGCACCTGAAATTTTTTGAGGATTTAATGAAAGGTTTTGGTTCTTCGCCATCTTAATGGATACGGTATCGAAATTACCTAAGAAAGTGGTACAACAAAGTATTCTACCACAGGGTCCGAGCCCACCGATATATTTTGCGGCATCTCTTACGCCCACTTGTCTAAGTTCAATTCTAGTACGAAAAACAGCTGCTAAATCCTTAACTAATTGACGAAAGTCGATGCGATTTTCTGCACTAAAATAAATGATAAGTTTGGTGCGATCAAAGGTATATTCACAACCTAATAATTTCATAGGAAGTTCATTTTTTTCCACTAACTCCTGACAGATTTCAATGATGCGAGGTTCTTCCGCTTTATTTTGTTGGAACCGCACCACATCTTCTTCTGTGGCTTTGCGAATTATTGGTTTAATGGGTAAGAATACTTCTGCTTTCGAGACAGTTTTAATACCAGATACGACTTCCCCATACTCAATACCCCGGACGGTTTCTACTAATACTTTATCACCAATATTTAGTTCTAAATCACGGGGGTCAAAAAAGTACTTCTTACCCGCAGTTTTAAAGCGAACAGCAATGACCTGATATTCATCTTTTTCTTCATAAGTATAATTAGAATTACCGTTAGTTACTTCTTCGCTAATATCATTTATGTCAACTTGGTTATCTATCAGGATTTCTTCTTTTTGTTTAATATCGTCCAAGGATAGACCTCCTTTATTTGAGATTTAAGAATAAGTTGTCAATGAGTAACATCAGATTCGCATTATAATTTAGGTTAATCTTGGCAGAGAGAATTTCTTTTAAGTTGTGGATTAAATCCTCCGTGCTAATATTATGTAAGTTTTGCAACATCAATGCTAAATCATTTTTAAAGACGGTATCTTGATTACCAATCTTGAGTTTTTCAATATCGCGCATGTACATGAGAAAGATATCGAGAAAATATTCTACTACTTTTTTATCTTTATACAAATCAATCTTATTATTTTCTAATAAAACTAATAAATTCTTTTCTTTTGTTAGGTATGCTTGCCCAAGTTCTTGGACAAATTTAATGATATCAATAATTCTTTCTTCTCTCGCAATATTTAATGCCATATCTAAATCATTAGTAAGATTAGCACAGATTGAGGCAATAAGTGGCTTAACTTCATGTTTGTATAAGTAGTTAATAATATCAGCCTTAGGAATTGGTTGAAAATTAAGTACTTGGCAACGAGAAATAATCGTAGGTAGGATTTGATGGATATTATCAGTTATTAATATTGTATATGTATCTGGCATGGGTTCTTCGATGAATTTCAAGATAGAATTAGCTGCTTGGGTTGACATCTTTTCAATTTCATTTATAATATAAACTTTAGGACCAGGTTCAAGATTGGTTTTTGAATACTCTTGTTGCAGAAAAAGAACTTGTTCCTTACGAAGTATATTCTCATCAGGTTCGATTAATAACACATTAGGATGATTTTGATGCATGATACGTTGACAATTCAAACAATGGTCGCAAACATTGCCTTGGTCTTCGCAATATAAAAGTTTAGCGAATTCTAAGGCAATTTCCTTTTTTTTCGTACCCTTTTCCCCTTCAAATAAATATGCATGGGCAAGGCGATTCTTCTGATAACTATTAATTAACATTCTAATAACCTTAGGTTGAATGTTAATGTAATCATGTAATGACATCATAATCATCCTTTAATTTTTTGATAAATTATTTGGTAAACATCCTCTACAACTTCATTAATCGCTCTATTAGCATCAACTATGATTATGCGATCTTTAAACATCTCTTTAACAATATTATATCCTTCATAAACACGTTCATGAAATTGAATACCTTCTAAATCTAAACGATCTAAATTGGTCCGATGGGCATTAATCCGGGCTAACCCTACTTCTGGTTTGATATCTAAGAAGATTGTAATGTCTGGAAGGGTATCTTCAATCGCAAACTGATTGATCATCCATACCTTATCGATACCGATTCCGCGACCATAACCTTGGTAAGCTAAAGAACTTTCCACAAAGCGTTCACATATTACATTAATACCCTTTTCGAGGGCAGGTAATATCTTTTCGACAAGATGTTGCCTGCGACTAGCTGCATATAATAGCGCTTCTGTTCTAACATCCATCGCGACATTTTTGGGCGAAAGGATAATTGCGCGAATTTGTTCAGCGATATCAATACCACCAGGTTCCCTGGTAGTGATATAAGCAATTTGGGCTTCATTTAGTTTTTTTGTTAATTCTTTTACCACAGTGGATTTACCGCTACCATCTGGTCCTTCTATCGTTATGAATAATCCTCGCATTGTCTTACCTCACTTTGGCTTACTTATATATTATCTCATAAAAACTAATGCTTTTAAAGTAAATACATTAGACAAAATCATTGTATCACAAAATAACTATAAAAAAAAGAAGCATATCACTTCTTTGCTATCT
>JAAYWZ010000103.1 GCA_012516175.1 Bacilli bacterium | reverse complement strand
ATCTTAATTGAATCATTATAAATATCAACAATATCTTTAACCATGTCAGTATGTGGAAAATCATGATGATAAATAATATTGATTTCTCTTAACATACTAACATTTTCAATTTGGATGATTTTAAACTTCTTATTGCTTACTTCTTCTAAACAAGCACTCTTGGCTAGAATAGAAACACCAACATTCTTCGAAACTAAATCTTTAATAGTCGCAATATTATCAGCTTCAAATATTACATTGTAATCATCGATAGAAAGATTATTACTTTGAAGATGAGCTTCAAATAATGATCTAGTTCCTGACCCAGGTAGACGCAAAATGAACTTTTCATTCTTTAAATCAAGTAAATTAACGATGTTTTTCTTGCTTAAAGGATTCTCATTCGCAACTGCTAGAACTAAATAATCTGTATCTAATAGAAAAGAAACAAAGTCTTGATCACGCATTTTTCCGTCAACAATCGCAAAATCAATCTCGTATGTTTTCAATTTGTTATAAAGATTATTAATAGTATCTGAAATAATTCTTATATGGACATTATCATTAACATTGAAATATCTTGAAAAAACATACGACATAATAAAGTTATTTTCAACTGTTAGTGTTACCCCCACAACAACTCTTTTAACTTGTTTTTTCGCATCTTCAATCGCAACCTGCAAATTCTTATATAAAGTCGTCATTCTTCTAGCATATTTAATGATAATTTCCCCCTCAGGAGTTAATTTTAAATCATTTTGGGTACGATTAAAGATTTTTATCCCTAACTCATCCTCGATACTCTTAATATGTTGACTAACAGCAGGTTGTGTTAAATTTAACAAATGCGCTGCTTTCGTGAAACTCTTCGTTTCATACACCTTTAATAAAGTGTATAGTTTTGGTTCAATCATCTAAATTTCACCTCATTATAAGAAAAATTTATAGAACTATAAAAAATGGCGATTAGCATATAAATTATTTATGATATATAATAACACCAAAGAAAAAAAGTGTCAAATCATAAACAAATCTGGTGATGAAAATGTTTACTTTCTTTTATAATATCTTTCTTTATAGCCTTATGAAATATTCACATCAAGCTGAGAAGTATTATGTACAGATCTTTTCTAGTAATGATGAGATAAAGAAGAAATCGTCACGTTTCGCTAGTATCGTCATTTATGCTAGAAATAAATATGGATTAATCGGTGTTATTATCGCTAATCTGTTACTTTCGCTAATAAGCATCTTACTTATTACCGTATTACAGGTTTACTTACATAACCTAATTAGTTCAGTTTGTTCATTACTGATTTGTTTCTTCACTTTTGACACATATAAAGTTCAATATACAGATAACTTTATTAAACTCATGTATCTGGTTATTGCCTTTCTAGGTTCTTTTAACTGGATTATCGTGTTTTTATTCATGTTATTTTATGAAAATCTTTTATTATTCTTTTAAACATCAAATAAAACAGTAAGGAGGTACGAAACGATGTTTAATTACACTAATGATATCACTACCATACTTTGTTCATTATCAATCATGCTATTTGCAGGATTTCTCTTAACCCGTTTATCGAAGTTACTGAAACTACCCTATGTTAGTGGTTATATTATCAGCGGGATTCTCATAGGTCCCTATGTCTTAAAACTTATTCCTACAAATATTATTAGTAATATGGGTTTCTTAAGCGATATCGCATTAGCTTTTATCGCGTTTAATGTTGGTAAATTCTTTAAATTAGATATTATTAAAAATACTGGAATTAAAGTAATCATCATCACTTTATTTGAATCATTACTCGCTGGAATTGTTGTTACCCTAGCGATGCATTGGTTATTCAACTTATCATGGGACTTCTCATTAGTCTTAGGTGCAATTGCTACCGCAACAGCTCCTGCAAGTACTACTATGACAATCAGGCAATACAAAGCTCGTGGTCATTTCGTTGATATTTTACTGCAAATTGTTGCCTTAGATGATGTCTTATGTCTTCTCATCTTTAGTGTGGTAACTGCTATCTGCACAGGAAATGCTGGTGGTTCTACAAGTGCTTTAGATGTTATTTTACCAATCATTTATAATATCGCAGTTATTGGTTTGGGCGCAATTTGCGGTTGGATCTTAAGCAAATTACTTACACCTAAACGCAGTCAAGATAACCGCTTAATCTTAGCGGTTGCCATGTTACTTGCACTCTCTGGTATTTGTGGTTTACTAGATATTTCACCATTACTATCCTGCATGATTTGTGGTGCTACTTATATTAACCTAACAAAAGATAGTAATCTCTATAAACAACTAGACAACTTTACTCCACCGATTCTCTCACTATTCTTCATCTTATCAGGTATGAAGCTAGATGTATCTGTTCTCAAAACCGTAGGGATAATCGGTGTTGTATACTTTATCATAAGAATTGTAGGGAAGTATTTAGGTAGTTATCTAGGTGCGCTTATCACCAAAGAAGATAAAAAGACACAAATCTACTTAGGTTTAGCGATGATTCCGCAAGCTGGAGTGGCGATTGGTCTAGCTTACTTAGGTCAACGCTTATTACCAACTGATTTAGGTAATCTTCTTCTCACCATTATTCTTTCCTCTTCTGTGCTATATGAATTAGTTGGCCCAATTTCAGCAAAAATTGCATTAGTATATTCAGGTGCAATCCCTAAACAAGAAGTAGTTAAAGAAGAAGATAAGACATTAATAAATAATTTAGAACTAAAACCAAGCCATAAATAACATAAAAAGGATTTCCGCTTCGGAAATCCTTTTTTTTATGCTAATCACCATGCAAGACTACTTTCCCACCACTCATCTTTTCTTTTTATTGTATCGATGTGATTAGAATTTTCTCCTGTTATGTAAATTAAATCAATATTATTACCTGCTTCTTCTGATATTAATGATAATTCCCTTTTAAACCTTTCAAAGTTTTCAGGTGGAATATGATTGTCTCTTTCTCCTAAGATCGCTCTGATTTTAGGACCATTAACATAGCGCTCTAAATGGGTCATAGGATTAAACTTATCATATAGCGTCTGGGAGATATCATCAGGTTTACCTGGGTCCATCAACTCATCTGGACGGACAATCTCATGCATGCCTGGTCGTAACCAATCTGGGGTTGACACAATGGTTAAAACCTTAGTAATCCGTTTGTCAAGTCCTGCTAAGGCAATAGAAATATCGCCTCCCATCGAGATGCCACCCATTCTAACATCTTGAGAAGCTTTAAAGTAAGCAATTGCCCAATCAATCACTTTACCAGCATCTCTAGCTGTTTCACCAAGGATGCGCCACCCGTGTTTTCGCATATTACCAAACACCCGCGCAAAGATTTCATTACGCGTTTCCGCACCTCTTTCACCATGACCATAGTTATCAAAGGCAAGCGCAAAAATCCACGTTTTGCGATATCCTTTAGATAACTAACTAAGGTTTCTTTCGTACTACCTAATCCACCTAAAAAGAGGGCTATACGTTTTTCTTTAACAGCATCTGGTTCTATATATATTACAGGTATACCAGATACATCAACCTTGTTTACTTTAATCCCATCAATCATTACTTCCATACTAATTACCTCAACTAATTTTTCTTTATTTTAAATAACCCTCAAGGTATTCCTGAGGGATATTTAATCAGTCACCAAAATATTCCTCATGATTACGAATATACTCAATTAACATATCTTCAAAATTAACAGTTTCATCATAGAAACGGTCATCTAGATGATCAAAGAGATGTTCTTCATAAGAAGCAGAGAAACTTTCAATTGTACCATCATCATATTGATCCAGGATATCGATGTTATCTTCGTATGTTTGAATCGCTTCTTCGATGATTTCTCTTAATTCACTATTACCCATTTCTTCAAAACCTTCAGCTGCTAACTGAGCGAAATATCCCGTACTATTAAAGAATAATTGGTTGAAACCACCATTATATACCTCATCAGTAACGGCAATACAAGCATAAACATATTGACAAGGTTTTGGTAGTGATTCTACAACTTCAAACTCGTCAGACCAATCTTCATTAAATTTAGCCCAAATCCAATTTAGGACTACTTCTCTAAGATCTTCATCGGGAATTTCTGCTAATTCCCCCCTTTTTAAATCGGACTTCACTTGGATATTAAATAGATCCTCTAAATTCATATTTTCTCTCCTATATTTAATTAATATATAATACTACTCTTTAATTATTTTCACATAAAATTCTCTTTGTCTTGGCCCATCAAACTCACAGAAATAAATTCCTTGCCAAGTACCTAATAAAAGTCTACCTTCTTTAATTATCACTGTACATGATGAGCCTATTAATGATGCTTTAATATGGGCATGGGAATTACCTTCAAGATGACGATAATCTCCTCTTACAGGATAAACCTTCTCTAAAGTATTGATGATATCCCGAACAACATCAGAGTCAGCATTCTCATTAATCGTTACCCCAGCGGTTGTATGTGGTACATAGACTACAACAATACCATCTTTGATATTACTGTTTCTAACATCAGTAGCCACAATATCAGTAATATCAATAAACTCTTGGGGTTTAGTCGTTCTTAGTTGATGTAACATCTTAACTACTCCTTTTTAATCCTGCAATTCCTTCCCACAATAAGGGCAATATTGATACTCATACGGGACATTAGCCTTACAATGTTCACAATACTTCATATTAGCATATAGTGCTATCGGCTCTAAATCCCCCTTGTTTATTACAACATCAGGATCATGTTCGTACTGTTTACCAACTTCAGGATTTAATTCAAAAACGCGATTGCAACAATCTGTTTTCACATAGTATTTCTTGTTCCATTTGATAATGGGGATTAGAAAGAGATGAAAATACCGATACGTTTTATATACTTCCCCACTAGTAACCTCACTACATTGCGGACAGATGATATTACTAGTTGTTCCTAAGAGTTTTTCTTTATCTTGAATACCGAAAAATGCGATAAAAATCATAACTACCACTCTTCTTTCTTAACTATATTCATTCTAACAAACATCAATTACTTATACAATAATAACTTTTTGTATTTACTAGTAATTTCTTTAACATTATATTTCATTATAAGACATCTAAAAAATATAAGCGCTTTTACTTCTTTAAGTTGTTGACAAATAGAGTTTAGCGTATTAGAATTAGAAGTACTTTACTAGACTAAAGCGATTTAGTCACTTTTTATTTATAAGAATAAATTATACTAAAATATACAAGGAGATTATAAAATGAAAAAGCTGATACTAGATTTACTACTATTAATCGGACTAGTAGCCTTAACAAGTTGTAACCAAGGAGTTAAAGGTGATCAATATGAGAAAATCCTTAAAAGAGGATATATCATTGTGGGGTTAGATGATACTTTTATCCCCATGGGTTTCCGTAATAATGATAATGAAATCGTTGGTTTTGATGTTGATCTAGCTAAAGCCGTATTTGCGGAAATGAACTTAGAAGTGAAATTTCAACCCATCGACTGGTCAATGAAAGAAACAGAATTATATAAAGGCGCAATTGATGTAATCTGGAACGGTTATACAATTACAGAAGAACGGCAAGAAAAAGTCGCCTTTAGTACCCCCTATTTAGAAAACCGTCAAGTCATGATTGTAGCTAAAGATAGTACTATTAGCAGTAAAACTGATTTAAGCAATAAGAAGGTTGGTGTCCAAAGTTCCTCTAGTGGTTACGATGCATTAATAGCTAATAAGGATGTCATGAATATTATTAACAATAAACAACCAATTGAATATCCAACCTATGACTTTGCCTTCCAAGATTTAATTAATGGTAGAATTGATGTCCTTGTCATCGATGAAGTCTTTGGTGAGTATTATCTTAAAGCTAATAACCTAACTCAATTTACTATCCTAAATGATGATTTTGGTACAGAAACATATGGTGTTGGTTTCCGGAAAGCTGATGTCAAGTTATTAGAAACTTTCAATGAAGCTTTTGAAACCATTAAATCCAATGGTACAGCAACAGAGATTTCCCTTCGTTGGTTTAATGAAGATAAGATCTTAAATAAATAAGAAACTAGTGATTGTTATGAGTAGTATTATTGATATCTTACCTAATCTATTCCGTGGTTTGGAATATACATTAATCGTATTTAGCTTGACTTTGCTTTTGTCATTTCCACTCTCCATTTTTGTAGCGTGGGGTAGAGTTAGTAAAAACAAACTAATACAAAAACCCCTCGCTACCTATATTACCATCATGCGTGGTACCCCCCTCCTCCTCCAAGTTATTTTCATTTATTATGGTCTTCCTCTGATAGGAATTGTCTTTGACCGCTTAACAGCGGTCATAATTGCGTTTACCCTTAATTATGCTGCCTACTTAGCGGAGATTTTACGGGGAGGTATTCAATCCATCGATCCTGGTCAATATGAAGCAAGTCAAGTTACTGGTATCTCAACCTTTCAAACCTACCGTTATATTATTATTCCCCAAGTATTAGCAAGAACATTAACAGCCATTAGTAATGAAGTTATTACTTTAGTGAAAGATACCTCATTAATCTATGTGGTTGGAATTGGTGAACTCTTACATGCCGCGAAGATTCAAGCTAATTTACATGTTACGCTCATTCCCTATATTTTGGCGGGAGTTATATACTTAATCATAATCTTAATACTAACAAGAATACTAACTCATATTGAAAGAAGGTTTGTCCTCTATGAGCGCTAATATTTTAGAAGTTAAGAATTTAACAGTACATATAAAGAAACAAACCATCTTTCAAAATATTAACTTCTCTATTGATAATAAAGAAGTCGTAACAATTTTGGGTGATTCAGGAGCTGGTAAGACTACTTTATTAAAAACCTTAAATAGTTTAGTCCCTAATTATCAAGGGGAAATTTATCTTAATGGTGAATTAATTAATCTAAATGATAAAATAATTAGGAAGCACCATGCGAAACGGATGGGATTAGTCTTTCAAGATTTTAATCTCTATCCTCACTTAACGGTAATGGAAAATATATGCCTTGCACCCCGTTTACGTAAAGAGCAACCTATTAATGAAATAGTAACTCTAGCACTAGAATGGTTAAAGAAACTAAGAATTGAGACTAAAAAAGACCACTATCCCCACCAACTCTCTGGTGGTGAGAAACAACGAGTGGCAATTATTAGAGCACTTTTATTAAATCCCCAAATTCTCTGTTTTGATGAACCTACTTCCGCTTTAGATCCTTCCTTAAAAAGTGAAGTAGTTAAACTTATTAAACAACTCGGAGAATCCATGACCATCTTGATTGTAACTCACGATTTAGAGTTTGCGAAAGAAGTAAGTAAGCGGATAATCTACATGGAAAAAGGAGTTATAACAAGGGACTGTAATGTCGAAAACTATTTTACTGCTTAATAAAATGGGACATTTTTGTCATTGTCTCAGTATTTTCATAATGATATAATTCATTTACAAATAGTTTTTCATTGTTACAGTATCTTTTTTATTTAGAAGAGCTTTTAGGGGTTATCTATGTATTGTTTGTGGGTATATTTTTTTATACCTCCAATCATAAAAAGCTGTCTTAATTGACAGCTTTTTATTTATAGATTATTTCACATACGATACATAATATTGAGAAAGTAAATTTTCTTGTGATAGAATAATAGTTAACATTAGGGAAAGGGGAAACTATATGGATTTTGAACATGAAGTAATGAACTGCGTAGAACAGCTGCGCTTAGAAAGAAAAATGACGATCCAAGAAATCACAAATGGTGTGATATCACGGCGAAATTACTCACGTTATGTATCAGGGGAAATACCAATCAACTTAGAAATCTTGACAAAGCTATTGGGAAAATTAGGGGTTCCATTATACGAATTTGTCTTCTATATGACGAATAAGAATATCCTTAGTAATTTAGATGAATCCTTCTTCTTAGATTTAATCAGAAATGAACAATATGAAGAGGCCTATAAACGATATTATCAAGTTATTAAAGATAAAGAGTTACAATCCATCTTTGCTACACGTACTATTCCTATATGTATTACTTTAATGCTTTATAAACTTGATAAGATGTCCTTAGAAGATGTTAAAAAAATAACATCACGTATTATTGACTTAAAAGAAATGTTTCAAAAAAAACATTTAAATGATGATGAAATAGAAAGTTTAAATCTATATATTCGTATCTGTAATGAGCAGGACAAAGAAATTATAGCGGATTATTTGCTTAACATGTTATTTTGTGATGATTATCGCTTAATCTGTGCTCATTATGATTTTTGTCGGATGTTAAGTTACTTAATTGTTTTATCGATTATAACTGAACATCCTAATCAAGAAAAATATGACAAAAAACAAATCAAAAGAGTTATTGATGCTGCTTTAGATTTTTTCTCTCGAGCAAAATTCATCAATTATGATATCCTCCTCTTTGAGATTCTTTATAAGTATATTAAGAAGAATCATATTGATAATAAAGATATTATCTTTTACTATATCAGTACGATTTTAAGTACAAATGATCAAGAATTTCTTAATGGTAAGAAATTTACAATAACCAAAGAAGATATGGATGTTTATTATGAGTTATTAAAAGATAATACCTTTTTAAACGCCAATATATATGAGAGGATCGTGAATCATGAACTTGAATAATGAGTACTTTCAAGTATTAGATGAATTAAGACAAAGTTATAATGTGTCTATTAGCACTTTATGTGAAGGAATTATTTCGGAAAGAAGCTATTTTCGTTATTTAAAATCAGTTGATAATATAAGGTTTTCCGAGTTTAATCAACTCCTAGCACGCTTAAATGTAACTCTTGGGCAATTTGTCAATTACGCAGCCTTAGTCAGGAATACTGATAATGTGATCAATAAATTCATAAGTAGAGTTGTATTTGAAACATTTACGGATATCGAACCCCATTATCAAAAGATTCTTACTCTAGAACCAGAAGATTTACTATTTGATTTAGTAGTTAAAGCTTATATTAAACGCTATGAGTATTTAATCGGGAAAATCAGTAAACTAGAATACTTAGAAGAACTAGAAAGGATAATTAAGTCTTTACCTAATAATGCACCTTTAAATATCTATACCATTATCATCAATGTGTTATATGACGAGTTACTAGAAAATAAATCTATCGAATCACTGAACCATATAATTGATACTTTATTATCTTTAGATTTCTCTTTGGGGATATTTTTCCATGTACATGCTTTAGATATTCTCCTTGATAAGTATTTATTATCTAACATTCTCAAAGATGAAGTTAAAATGGCTTTAATTAATCGCTTAATCCAATTACTAAACCATTTCCCATTTAAACCTTTATTAATGAAGAAGTTCTTTTATCAAGCTTACATGAGTTATATTAATAATAAACAAGATGAATATGAAGGATTCTTACTACATTATGCACTTAACCTTGTAACTATATATAATAACCAGCAACTCCAAAAAGGCAAGGATAAAGTAACAAGAATATTTGGGATTAATTTCGATGAGTTTTTAAGCAAGGCTTCGAAAAAAGCTTTTGCATCTAGTTTATTTGCGATTAGTGAATAAAATAAAGATGGAGTATTAAAAAAGTACTCCATCTTTGTTTTATTAATACCAACCATATTTACCTTTCAACTCAACAAAACACACATAATCAACAGTTCTAACCATAGCTTTTCAAATTTGCCTTTTATGATTAGTTGATGTTCTTGATCTCCCCATCCCATTCACCATTCTAGTTATTATAATTAACTATGCCCCTCTTTTAGCTCTTTCTAATTCTTCGATATCTATCTTCTTCATCGCAAGCATTGTCTGATTTACTCTTTTTAGTTCTTCTTTCGTACCATCGTAACAGAGCTTTTCCCAATCTTCAGGTAATACTTGCCATGAAAGACCAAATTTATCCTTACACCATCCACAGCTTTCCGCTTCCTGTACATGAGATAGTCTATCCCAGAAGTAATCTATTTCCTGTTGACCTTTGCAGTTAATGATTAAGGAAAAGTCTTCATTTAACTCATAATCTTGATTAAGTTTATTATCTTTTAGAATTAAGTTAAAACCATCTAATTGAAGAGATATTAATGAATTATCTTGAACAATACTACTATTATTAAAGACTTGTTTATAGTATTGGGCTGCTTGGTTTGCGTCAGCAAATAATAAGCAAGGAACGATTTTTTGGTCAATATCCTTATCCTCTACTAGTTTTACTTGCCAAGTTAAACCAAAACGGTCTTGAAGAAGACCTTGTGATTCGCCTAATGATTCTAATATCTTACCACTATCCGCGAGGGTTGTCCAAATTCGCTTGACTTCTTCTTGAGTTGAACAATATACCACTAGTGAACTAGCTGGATTTAATTTAAAATATGGTCCAGCACTAATTGCGATGAATCTAATCCCAGCAAGTTCAAACACCACTACTTCAGCATCAGGAAATGGTTCAGGGCTTTCAATATTATGGGTATAGAGTAAGTTAGAGTTCTCAAAAAGCTTTGTGTAAAACAAAGCAGCTTCTTTCGCTTCCTTGTCGTACCATAAATGCGGAATAATTCTTTGCATATCATCTTTCCTTTCCATTTTACTTATTCTCTACTAACAAAAGTTTTCTATATAATAAGATATTATTTTAGATATTTCATTTTTTATGTTTTTATACTAATATTAATTATAAGAAAAACTCTTAAGGAGGTCTTTTATGAGTGACTATGGTATTGTCCTCACAACATTTGGTAGTAGCGAACAAGCTAGACCAGTTATCGATGCGATTATTAATTGTAAATTAGCTGCTTGTGTTCAGGAAGTTAATATTAAAAGTCATTATATATGGAAAGATGATTACTATCATGATAATGAAGTATTAGTATTATTCAAAACAAGAAAATCATTATATCAAGAGTTAGAAAAGAAACTTATTGAACTCCACCCCCATGAAACCCCGGAAATAATCATGGTTGATATAAGTGCAGGATATGCTAATTACTTAGCATGGATCAATGAACAAGTTAAAAGTATTTAGTCTCATCGCCTTTTGTATAAAACAATTTCTGCATTTTTTCCATCACAGCCATATTCACAAACTAATATAAATCTTTCACAACCTACTACACCATAACAACGCTCTTTACCTTCAATTTCGATTTGATTACCAAGGTACATCTCATCATCATTTAATAACTTAACTATTTGACCATTAGGTAGGTGATATTCTAAGTTAATATAATCACCTGATAATAAGTTTAAATCAGTTAAGCATAAACCTTTAATTCCTAAATCATTAAACTCTTTTAGAAGTTCTGGTTTTAGTGAGATTAGTTTATCCATACTTTCATCCTCACTTTATTATTTTATTATTTATCTTACTTAATAGAAATCATAAACTTATAACCAACTAAAACTACCTCAAAGGTTAACTACCGCTAAAGGGTCACCACTTTCTATTGGTTGAGAAAAGATTATTATTATCCAACAGAAACAAACGCTTCCGCTGCTTTGATAATTCGTTTCACAGGAACAGCAGCACGTGCTCCTGTTTTAGGTTCTGCCCCCATTCCTAAAAAAGGTGCATCATCGGATATTTCCCACCCGAATTGCCTAAAAGGGTAATTCGCAACAGCTTCATTAACAATCTTAATAGCGTAAGGAAAATCGCTAGGGTCTTCATATGGCATACCATTAAAATATAGATAAGTACAAGGTGGGAGTTCCGCAATTTCATATCCTTCAGGAATGGGTTTACAATAATCTAGTGGTACTTCGACGAAAAACGCTTGTCCATTAGTATTTGGCTTAATTAAAAATTTAGGTAAGCGACCTAAAGCAGCAGTGTCAAACTTTTCTGGGATGCTGTTGAGAAGACCTTCCCAGTCGCAGCCTACTTCTTCACAGGCAGAGAGATAGTCATTACCATTATGCCTTAAGAATATCAGTTTTCTTGCAGGTCTTTCCACTACAGTAACTGTTACTGTACGTGACACTCTTTCATTTGGCTTTGGCTCCATCCCCATCCCTTCTTTAAGCATATAGTAGTCTTCAATGGGATAATGGATAAACCACTTTATTGGTGGAACTTCTTCATGATATTTCTGTGGAGTAAGACCAAATTGGTGAAAAAATGCCCTTGTGAACCCATCATGTGACTCATAACCATAACTCATCGCTACATCAATGACTTTTTCATCAACTGACTGTAAAGTCTTAGCAGCTTTGGTTAGTCTAAGGGCACGGATAGTTTCATATATCGATCTTCCTGTCAACTCCTTAAATATCCGCATGGCATAATACTTACTATAACCTGCAGTCTTAGTAACATCATCAATTGTGATCTCTTCATCGATATGATTATTTATATATTCCTGCATTCTACTAACTGCTTTAATCTTGTCCGCTAATTCCATCTTCATCCCTCATCACCACTATAACAAATTCCATTGTAAATTACTCGACTAAAATTGCGAAATTAATTTAGCTTTTATAAAGTAAAATATATTATTGATTCTTAGTTATACCTGATTCCTTCAGCGAATTTATTTTGTGATAGATTTTTATAAATAGATCTTTTCTTATGACTAAATAGATTTTTGTACATGTACTGCTCCCCCAATCGTAATTGTCCTTTGAACATGTTCAATAAAACGATATTTAGATAACAAATAATATAACTCTATTTTAGATATAACTAACTATAAATATAGATATAAAGATTATCATGTCTATTTACTTAATCCTCACTAATCCCAATAACTCATTTGTAGGTATACAGCGTCCTTTTTCACCAAAACTTAACTCTGTTCTTTCAAAATTACATATCGTTATACTTTCACGGTTTTATGTATTTACCTTCATCTTTAAGCATAGAAATAAGCAATTTCAAAGCTTCTGTACCAAATTCGTTGTTTTGATAACGTTTATTAATCATAAATTGTTATCATAACAAGCTGGCTCTTCATCAAAATCGTTTACTAATGCAATATCGAGAATTTGATCATCCTTGGCATTAGAGTGAAGATAAGCATATCTTTTTGTCAAGATTTCCAAGGGACTTTCAAGAAAGGTTTGTTAATTCTTACTTACACACATTTGTTTGACAGCATTCTAGATTTTCTTATTAATATCAATTAGTTTAATCAAAATTAACTCCTCCATTTTTTATATTGGAGTGTCAAATTTCGTGAACTCTTCTTTCACGATTCATCATCATCTTAGATCACCACTTCTGTTTTGATTAATCTGACTACACAAATATTGTAGATTAATATTTGATTTAACTTTTTTAAAAGCAACTTCTCTATAAGTGTAATCTTATCATAATTATTATATAATTAAATCTTAATAAATCTACCAAACACGAGTCACATCGATAAGTCGACTCACTTTCCACTTAAAAAAGCATTTAATATTTTACCTACGCACAAATACTATAAATCTTAATTACATTAACTTGCTCAATATAAGGAATATGAAACACTTTGAGAGTCTTATGTTGTATCTTTTATTTAAACTCATACATTTATAAAAAGTATAAACTATAGTCTCCTAAGAGTCATAAATATATAATATTTACTATTTTTGAATATATATAAATATTT
>JAAYWZ010000102.1 GCA_012516175.1 Bacilli bacterium | reverse complement strand
TGTCTTTTTAGGTGATATCGTCGAGAACATATTTGATGAAATTCAAATGAAATTTAAAGATATAATCAATCTTAATACAGATTCAGTGTATGTATTTACGATGACAAAAAAAGAATTACATATGGCAGGACTTATAGGACAAGCATTTGATAAAAAATATGTGACCAATGATATTATTGCCAAATTCTTTTGATTTTTTTATTAAGGAGAACTCTTATGGAACCATTTTTTGAATATAATTCTTATATCAGTCCATCGGATATGATTGAGTATAGTTATTGTAAGAGATTTATCTATTACATGAAATGTTTATTAATACCTCAATTTGAAGAAAAACGTTATAAAGTCCAAAAAGGTCGTGATATTCATCAGTATAAGACAGAGAGTAATAGAGATTATTTAAGAAAAAAGTTAAAAGTGATAAATAAACTAATTAATGTAGAAGTATATAGTCAATTATATAGGCTAAAAGGTATTATTGATGAAGTTCTGTTTTTTGAGGATGGTACTGCTTCACCACTAGATTATAAATATGCTAGGTATAATAATTTCATATATAATACATATAAGACACAAATGACTATGTATGCTTTAATGATTGAAGAGACATTTAATTTTAAAGTTAATAAAGCATACATTGTTTATTGTTTAAGCAATGATAAGATAATTGAATTAAATATATCAAATCAATTAAGAGAAAAACTATTTAAAGATATAGAAGAATATAAAAAAATACTATCTGGATATTATCCACCAAAGATAAAAACTAATAAACGCTGTGATGATTGTTGTTATCGTAATATCTGCATAAAATAACATTATTTTACTTTTTTATGTAAAATATTGATTTATATGTAAGAAATATATAAAATTAAAGTAAATAGTATAGGGGAGGTGAGAAAATGATAGAATATTTTGGCGGAGTTGGGCAATATGCAAGGAAAAATAGAATAGATATGAACCTCATTAATACTATGTTAAATGAGGTGCGCAGACAAGATTTTGATAATGTTCTCGAAATTAATGTAAAAAATAATGAGGTTGAATCCACTGTTAAAGCTTTTTATGAAGACGTTGTTAAAGATGCCCTATTTCATCAAAAAGGTAAATTCTTTCTTGGTGGAGGATTACGTTTAGATAAGTATAATGAAAAGAAGTTAAAACAAGCATGTGATTTTTGTGAAATTAACGAAGAAACACAATTTAAGGTTAAAGAAGTAGTGGAATCATATATTAATACCTACAATAATAAGGCATTTCTTTTACTTAAGATTAACGACAAAACTCCAAGAGAACTATTTGAAGATAAGTTTTTGAAAAAGATGTTTGAAACAGGATATAAATTATTAGATGGTGAGCACATCTGTCATTTATGCGGTAAAAAGGGAGAAGTATTTGAGAAATTTGGTTATAGTTTTTATACCAATGATAAACTAATATATTCTTGTATTAACGATAAAGATAAATGGGGGATTGTCGTATGTCTTGACTGCTTAACAAACATACTATTTGCTCGAAAATATATCGAAAAATTTTTATTAACTTACTGGTTAGATTGTAATGTAATGTTTATCCCTCATTATTTTGATGAAACAGTTGCTAGCATTTATGAATCATCAAAAATAGAAAATGATGGCTCAGTAACTAGTTTTTTAAAACGATTAAGAACACATGAGAATGATGTTATAAGTGATATTGGTAAGACTAAATCACTTACTGATATGGTATTCTATTCAGAAATCCCTAAAAATAAGAGTTGGAAAATATACCATACAATAACTAGTGTTCTTCCTTCGCGCTTTAGTAAAATTGCTAAATTATTGACCGATCATGAATTAACATTCTGGCAAATCTTCAATATTATCACAAATGTTAAAGTAATTGGTAAAAATGCTGAAACTACATTAAAAGAAAAACTAAGGTTCCTCGATGCGATTTTTCATGGTAAAAAAATTGATCGTAACTTGTTCTTTAAACGCGTGATGGCATATTACAAAGTTAAATACTTAGCTGATGAACATCGTAAATATTTGGTTATGCGAAGCATTAACAAAGTTTATAACTTCTTAGTTGATTGTGGATGTTTAAATAAAGGGGTGAAACAAATGGATTATAAAGATTATCATGAGTTATTTTTAGCTAATCCTCAATATTTTGATTCCGATGAGAAAAAAGCTTGGTTTATTCTTGGACGAGTTTTTGATTATATTAACTATAACATGAAGGGATACAGTAAATCTGAAGGTTCCGATAAAACATCTTTGGAAAAGAAGTTCTTCTTTGCTCGTAAATTTGACTATCAAGATTTTATCTATTTCTGTAATCTTTTAGAAGATAAAGCTATTAAATATAACATTACTACAAATTATTTTAAAAACATGATTACTGAAGCCAAATTATATATGGCTAATAGTAAAAATCAACTTTCGTTTGATGAAGCAAAATACCTCTTTTTCTGGGGGATAGATAGTTACTTTAAGAAATCTGAAGAAGATAAGGAGATGGAGGAATAGTTTATGGCTAAAACACGTGAGTTTGTTTTCTTTTCTGACGCAATTATGTCAAATCCTAATGGCGATATGATTAATGATAATCGTCCACGTCAAGATGAACGTACTGGATGTTTAGAAATGAGCGATGTTAGAATTAAACGTTATATTCGCGATGAATGGTTAAGCCGCGGTGATAAAGTATTTGTAAAACCAGTTTTAGGTAAAGAAGGTTATTTGAATTGTAAAGGTGTTGCGAAGAAAGTAATAGAAGAAGAAAAAATAACGAAAGACGAGTTAGAAGCTAAATTAAAAGCTGAATATAAAGATGTTAAACTTTTTGGTGCAGTTGTTACAGACCCCAAGTTTAATATTTTAGGACCACTCCAAATCATGTGGAGTCGGAGTGTTCATGAAGCAGAAGTAGAGTTTACGCAAGGGACTTCCGTCTTTTCATCTGGTGAGAGTAGACAACAAGGAACAATCTGGTCAAAATATTATACTCCATATGCATTATTCAAAACTTACATGGTATACAATGATTTAGTAGCTCATAAGCAAAATATTACGGTAACAGAATCAGACATCGATGAGTTTAAGGAAGTTTTAATCGCAGGTGTGCGTAACTATAAGAGTACTTCAAAGAATCAAACACCAAGACTATTAGTTGAAGTTGTATATAATCAAAACCACATTGATGGTGAGTTGGATTATGTCACTGTTACAGCTAACAAGCAAGATCTAGAAATACGTAGTATCGAAGACTTCGATTTTGATTTAGCTCCTTTACTTGATTATTATCATAAGCATCGGGATGTTATTTCTTCAATTAATATATATCGACATAGTAAGGTGAGATTAGTACAAGAGTATAGTGAATTCAACTATTACTACTTGTAGTATAAATGAGGGATTATCATGAAAGGAGTCGTATTTACTGTAACAGGATCATATGCACGCTTTAGACGGCCCTATACAACAACTTCCGCTCTCACATTTACTTTGATTCATCCAATAGCCCTAAAGGGATTAATTGGAAGTCTATTAGGTATCGATTACAATGATTTATATAATTATACAAACGATTTAAGAATAGGAATTCAAGTATTAAATCCAGTTTATAAAGATATGCAATCTTTTAATTTGAATGCGATTACTGGCAATAACAATGCTCGAAATTTTCAATCCACAGTTGAATTTTTACGTGATGTGAAATATCGAGTGTTTGTTTCCGGGGACGAAAGCAAACTAAAACAAGTTGAGAATGTATTGAGTGATAATAGTTTCCGCTTTACACCTTATTTAGGTAATAGTGAACATATCGCAAAGGTTAGGTATGAAGGTTCATATAATCTTTTGAAATCAAAAGAAAACCTTTGTCATTCTGTGTTACCAAAAGATAACATTATCATTGATGTTCATGACCAACTAGATATCTATTTAGATCGGATACCTGTTCAAAATGATATTAGTAGGGAGTATACAAAGTATCAATATGTTGGTTATACTGTTAATAATCAAGTGCTTAAAACTACAGGTAATCCTGATATATATCATATAGGGGATTATTATGTCTATCTCTTTTAAATTAAGAAGTCATTTGAATAATAATTCTTATGAAGAAGGGCAATTATTAAAAGATCATTTAGAGAATGTGACAAGAATTGCATTAGAATCAAATAAACTCCATGGTGTTAAAGGATTAGATGATGTTATTCGTATTATCTGTATGAGCCATGATTTTGGCAAAGCAAGTAGTTATTTTCAAGACTACTTGAAAGGAAAAGAATACAGTAAATATAAAAACCATGGTGAGATTTCTGCTTATTTAGCATATTACTTACTTCCAGATGAATGGAAGTTAATTGGTTTTATGTGTGTACGAAAACATCATGGGAATCTAGAACCAGGAATTGAATTATTTAGTTGTAATGAAGCGGAGATAAGCGAAATTGCGAAATCAATCGAAAAAAATAAAGATGAAGTAGAGCGCATTTATAATTGTGATTTAACTGACTTTTTTCAAAAAATAAAAACACCAGAATTTCTTAACGAACCTCGTTCTATTTATCGAAAAACTGTAAGTAAAAGAATGGATTTATCCAGTATATTATATCTTCAAT
>JAAYWZ010000101.1 GCA_012516175.1 Bacilli bacterium | reverse complement strand
TACGGTGTCGTTACATCGGAATTTAAGCCTTTGGAGAGTCATACCAAACGCAAGTAGGATTTCGAAAGCGGACTCTATGAATAAGGAAAAGAACATAAAAGTTATAAATTTTATAACTTTTTATAAGTTTCTTATAACGGTTAAAAACAAATAGGGTAAAACCAGTAGATTGGATCGATACTCGCTATGCTTCTTCATAAAGACAAAAAGTAACATGAATTCTAAAAAACATTAATGATTGATGCTCAAAGATTATATTTTCATACATGTAATTATTGATATTTCTAATATCTGATACAGGAAAAGTAATTTTAAAAGAATCTGGTAAGAATCTATACCTTGTTTCTTCATTCTTTGAATAACGTAGAAAAAGATCCTATTTATATGAGGAAATTGTTGATTTATATACCCAAAATGAATATATCTCATTTTGTAACACAAACTTACAAGTTACTTTTGTTAATAAATGAATCTATATCAGCGAATTTAAGTAAATAGAACAAAGGTGAAGTAATCAAAACTTCACCTTTTTTACATTATGCTGATTGAAAACCAAATGCATGGGTTTGTTCCTCAATGAATTGGTTAGTATATAAACGATAATAATAACCTTTCTGACTAATTAATTCTTGATGCGTACCACGTTCAATAATTTTGCCATCTTTAATTACAAGGATAACATCGCTATTAACAATGGTAGAGAGCCGATGAGCGATGATGAAACTGGTACGACCCTTGAGAATTTTTTGAATTGCCCGTTGAATCTTTTGTTCCGTTTCGGTATCGATCGAGCTTGTTGCCTCATCTAATACGAGGAGACGAGGATTAGCAAGGATAGCTCTCGCAAAGGAAATTAATTGTTTCTGACCAGTGGATAAACGGTCCCCACCTTCACCAACTTCGGTATCATAGCCCTGTTCAAAACTCATGATAAAATCATGAGCGTCAACTAGTTTCGCTGCTTCAATGATTTCTTCATCAGTCGCATCTAATCGACCATAGCGAATATTTTCTTTAATCGTACCACTAAAGAGATGGGGAGATTGGAGCACATAACCTAAGTTGGAATGGAGCCATCCAAGACTACGTTCCCGATAATCAACATCATCGATTAAGATGTTTCCTTCTTGCGGTTCGAAGAAGCGGCATACAAGGTTAACAATTGTACTTTTTCCCGCACCTGTTTCACCAACAATGGCTACTGTTTGCCCTGGTTCTACTATTAAATTAAAGTTTTCTAATACCTTTTCATTTGGTTTGTATCCGAAAGTGACATTACGGAATTCTACTTTACCGATAATAGATTCCCAATTTTCCTTTTTGAAATTAAGATAATCACCATATTTTTCAATAACATCGGGGCGATCGACAATTTCTGGTTCTGTTTCTAATAAAGAGATTAGACGTTCAGCACTTGCTTGCGCTTGTTGGAACTCCGCTAATACTCTCGCAATTTGTAGGATGGGATCAAAGAATTGGGTTGAGTAGGAAATATATAGTTGTAATGTCCCAATGGAAACAATTCCAGTTAAGACATAATTACCACCATTGTAAATCGCTAAGGCGGTGCCAACGAAACCTAATACTAGGACAGTTGGGAATAGTAGTGAAGAAATCATAATGCCTTTAATTGATTTTTTCCGCATTGAGGTAGCTAGTTCATTAAATTCATTTAGATTCTTCGCTTCTAATACTAATGTCTTGGTGGTTTTAGCACCCATGATGCCTTCATTAAAAGCACCTGTGATGCGGGAGTTGATCTTTCTTACATCACGATATAGTCTTAATATGATTTGTCTTAAAATTATACTTACGATGATGATAAGTGGTGTTACCGCAAGGGTTATAAGTGCTAATTTAGGATTAATGATAAACATTACTACCATTACGGAAAGCATCATCATGAATCCCCAACTGATATCAATTAAACCCCATGAAATGATTTCACTTAAGCGACGAGAATCACTGGTTAAACGAGCCATAATCCAACCCACGGGAGTGTTATTAAAGTAGTTAAATGAAAGGGATTGGAGTTTCTCAAAGGCGATTCTTCGTAAGTCATAGGATAATTCTACTTCAATCGTTCCAGCATGTTTAATAAACTTATATACAAAGTATGATTGTAAGATAGTAAATAATAGGAAAGATATTCCAAAAAAAACAAGAACACGGTAATTAATCGGATTATTTAGATTATCTTCGATATAGTCAAGTACACTTCGAGTGATTAATGGATAAATCGCATCCATGGCGCCAATAAGCACAACAAAGATAATTCCTAAAATGATGTGCTTCTTAAATGGCTTCATATAGTGGAAAATTTTCTTCCAAGTCTTAAAATTCAAACTCGTCGTAAAATCTTGTTCTTGAAATTGGTCCATATTATTCTCCCCTTTCTAGGTCGAATTCCCGCTCGATGGCCGTTTGAATGTCATAGATTCGTTTATATGTTTTGTTATTGCGGATTAGTTCATCATGAGTGCCCATTTCGAGAATCTTACCATCATCTAAAACAATGATTTTATCACTAGCCATGGCGGTCGCAATGCGGTGGGTAATGATAATCTTTGTCATATTTTTTGCTTTCGCTAAAGCATTGCGAATCGCAAGATCTGTTTCTGTATCAACTGCACTTAATGAATCATCAAAAATGACAATTGGTAAGTTGCTTACTAACATACGAGCAATAGCGACTCTTTGTCTTTGCCCACCGGATAAGGTGACACCTCGTTCACCAATTAAGGTGTCATAACCTTTATCAAACTTAACAATATCATCATGAACACTGGCCATCTTTGCCGCATTGTAGATTAGTTCTGCTTGAGGTTGGTCTAAAGTGATACCAATATTTTCATAAATAGTTTTCGAGTAAAGGAATGGTTCTTGGAGAATCATCCCAATATGTTTACGAATCCAGTGTTTATCAATATCTTTTAACTCAACCCCATCAATCTTAATTGAACCTGAAGTATAATCATATAATCTTACTAATAAATGGGCAAGTGTAGACTTACCACTACCAGTTTTGCCGATAATGGCTACTGTTTCACCTTGTTTAATGTCAAACGTAATATCCTTTAAAGTCGCAAGGTTACTATCCGCAAAAGTGAAACTCACATGGTTAAAACTGATATTACCTTTAATTTCTGGCATGAGTTTGCCATTTTCAATATATTCATCTTTTTCATTGAGAATTTCATCAATCCGTTTTAAAGCTACGGTACTCTTACCAAAATCAACGATTACCCGAGCTAGCTGGCGTATTGGCCATAGCACAAAATTGACATATCCACTGAAAGCTACCAGTTCACCGATGCTAATCGTTCCCTTTAGTGTAAAATAAGCTCCAACAGTTATAATAATGGCTATAAGCATCAAGCAAATCACATCGGAACTACTCCAATAAAAAGCTAAACCATCAATGATTTTTTGCGATAGATTAGTATAGTTACGATTCTTTTGTTCAAAATGCTCAATTTCATACTTTTCCCGTGCAAAAGCCTTAACCACTCTTATACCGGTTAGGTTTTCTTGTAAACAGGTTGTCATTTTAGCTTCTGCTTCATCAGCTTTAGTGAATACCTTTTGGATACGATTAAAGAAGATGAGAGCAAAACTAAAAATAATCGGTACGACTACAAGTGCAATAATCGTCAAGGTAATGTTAATTCTAAACATTTGCACAACTACGAAAAAGAATAGGAAGATAATACGGAAAACTTCTGGCAATTGATTCCCAATAAAACCACGAATTGTATCTACATCGGAAGTACTACGTTGAATTAAATCGCCTGTTTCTGCATGGGTATGATATGAATAGGGAAGATTTTGAATGTGATTATATAGGTTGTAACGTAGTTTATATGCGGTGTTTTCCGAAAGACGTGCATTGGAAAAACTTGCGATTAACATGCATAACGCCCGCACTAACTGGATAATAACTAAGGCTACCCCCAAATATAAGAGTTTTTCCAGTGGTTTATCACCTTTATTGATGAACCAAACAATGTATTCGGGTAAACGCACTTCTTTTTCAGGGTCCTCAATGATAATTTTGTCATAGGCATGTTGATAGAATAGTGGAACTACTGTTAACAAATAGGAAACTATCGACAATGAAATAACTGATATTACGAGAAAAATGATGTCTTTTTTCACCCATTTTGCGAGGGTTTTAATATAATGCATCTTCATTCACCCCTTATTTCTGAAAGATAAAAAAATAGGAAGGATTGCCTTCACCCTTCCTATTCGTATTCATGTGGATAGATATTTCATGACAAAAAAAAGAGGAATCTCGAAAAGATTCCTTAGTTTCCATACAAATGTATCCAATCAGCATTAAATAGAATCTCCCCGTGAAGACAATGATATAAAGATATTTAGTTCGGTTTTATTTAATCTAACTTTAATCATTCTCTTCACCTCCGACTCTTATAAACTAGTTAGACCGTTTATATTCTATCAGTGCTGGAAATTTAAGTCAATAGGGTAAATTTAACTTTTGAATAAATAATTAAATGATTTGCCTAAAGGATGAGAATACCTTATAATTGAATATGTATGCAACACTTGCAAAATCAAAGAGAAGGAGCATAAGAATGAAAGTTCTAGTTGTCAATGATGATGGTTATACTACAGAAGGTTTAAAGATACTCGCTGATGCTTTTAAGAAACGGGGCGATCAAGTTTATATTGTGGCACCACACACACATCAAAGTGGTAAATCAAGTGCAATTACGGTGGATCATAGTTTAGTAGTGCATCGTCACGCAGATAATATTTGGAGTATAGAGGGTACTCCTGCCGATTGCGTTAACTACGCTCTTAATGTGTTAGAGTTAAATGTGGATTTAGTTGTAGCAGGTATTAATAATGGCTTTAATATTGGCATCGATACTATCTACTCAGGTACTGTTGGTGCAGCTATGGAAGCATTACTAAACGATAAGAAAGCAATTGCGTTTTCGGGTGAATACAACAACAATGATATCGCCCGTCAAGAAATCGATGATGTAGTTGATTTCATTTTCCAACATGATCTAATCTCCAATGAATATGTTTTAAATGTTAATTTCTATAAAAGGGAAGTGAAGAAAAGCAAGGGTATTATTATTACTGATTTAGGAATAAGGAAGAAAGTTAAAATAAATAAAACTGCCCAAGATTTAAATGATGAACGAAAAACCGATGTATGGGCAGTCAAAAATGGTTATATATCTATTACTCCTCTAAAACTAGGAAATGGAGATCGTTTACTAGTTGATGAGTTAACTCGTAAAGTGGAAAGTAATTAATGATTAATACATTGTTAAACCCGCATACATATATAAGCTAATATTGATTAGGACACCTAATAAAGTCGCGTATCCTAATACTTTACCCAAGATTTCATCATGAGGTCTAACAATGGCATAGAGAATAACACCTATTACAGGTAAGAAGAGACCTATGTAAATAAGTACGAGCATTAATAAAATCCGTTTAAATTTTTGTGGTTTTGATGGTGGTTTGATTTTTATCTGTGCTTCTCTTAACCTGTAATTAGCAAAAAATCCATCAGTACGCAAATATTTCCCTCCCTACCACCTATATTATACCAAAAATAAAGTATTAGCACAATTTTTGAATAAATGGCTAAAATTCTTTACTCTGTTAACTAAATATAATTAATTTATTGATGAAAAAAACTGCCCATAATCTGGGCAGTTTTACATTCCAGATGCAAAAACGAGAAACATATAAAGGCATATGTTGAGAATTGCGCCTACGATGGCTGAAATACCTGTGACTTTACCTAAATGTTGATCATGGGGTCGAATAAACGCATATAAGATGACACCAACAACAGGTAAAAAAACGCCAATAAAAATGATACCAAGCTTAATTAATAACCTTAGTAGTGGATTTTGTTTTTTGGAAATATCAGTCTCTTTACGGTTTTCTGTTTGTTTATAATTTGCAAAAAAACCATTCGAATGCAAAACACTTCTCCCTCCTTGTTGTAATTATAACAAGATGGGAATTCTCTAGCAATATTAATTTAATTTGTAAAATGTTTGCGTAACAAAAAAATCATATCACATTCGCGTGATATGATTTTTAATCATTTTAACGTTTTTCAATTACTCTCTTTAAGAATTCCTTAGTTCTTTCATGTTGAGGATTGTTAAAGATTACTTTGGGATCACCAATTTCTAAGATTTGTCCTTGATCCATGAAGACTACAACATCAGAAACTTCTAAGGCGAAACTCATCTCATGGGTGACTACCACCATGGTCATTCCTGATTTAGCTAAATCCCGCATGACATTTAGGACATCACCGACCATTTCTGGGTCGAGAGCACTAGTAGGTTCATCAAATAACATGATATCGGGATTCATCGCTAAAGCACGGGAGATGGCGACTCGTTGTTTTTGCCCACCGGATAAACTATTCACATTAGTATGAATAAAGTCTTTCATCCCAACTTTATCAAGTAGTTCAATCGCAATGGAGATGGCTTCTTCCTTTTTTCGTTTAAGCACTAACATTTGGGCAATGATACAATTTTCGAGAACAGTCTTATTATTAAAGAGGTTGAAACTTTGAAACACCATCCCCATTTTGGTGCGTAATTTATCAAGGTTAGTTGATTTATCGGTTAAGTCATTACCTTCAAAGATAATATGACCTTGATCAGGCTCTTCTAAGAGATTTAAGCAACGAAGTAAGGTTGATTTACCGCTTCCCGAAGGACCAATAATACAAACTACTTGACCTTTATAGATGTCAAGGTTAATACCATTGAGGATTTTATTTTTGCCAAAACTCTTATGTAAATCAATAATTTCAATGATCTTTTCCATGTTATATTCTCCTTAGTATGTTTGGCTTGTCGGGAAGGATAGTTTAACCTTATTCCGATTTCCGTTTAATAACTTCTTACTTATTAGATATAAGAGCCTTGTAGTAATAAAGGTCATAATCAGGTATAGAATAGCCGCTATGATATATGCTTCATAAGTCCGATAATAGCGACCATTGATCGAATCAGTCACAAAGAAGAGTTCGGTGACCGCTATGACATTTAATACAGCTGTGTCTTTAATGTTTATGACGAACTCATTACCGATGGCTGGGATACTGTTTCTGATGGCTTGTGGAATAACAATATGAAACATGGCTTGAGCCCGCGTCATTCCCAGACTGCGGGCAGCTTCCATTTGGCCTTTATCAATTGCTTCAATACTTCCACGTAATACTTCGACGATATACGCAGAGGTATTTATCGATACAATGAAGATACCACTAGTAATGATCCCTACTTTACCAGAAAGGAACATATAATATATGATTACCGCTTGAACAATCATGGGTGTTCCTCGCAAGACCTCAACATAAACTGTTGAGAGAATAATACCGATTCTTTTAAGGATTTTCACGAATAATCGATCACGATTAGTAATCTTTTGGATTTTAATCGGTGTTATAAAAACCGCTATAAGTAAACCAATAATAGTTGCGCTGAGTGATATTACCAATGTCCACTTTACGCCGTCTAAAAATAATTCGTGAAATTCCTGCCAAAAGAACTTGATCCATTGCCATAGGTTATCTGTAGTTGGTTTTGTATATATGTACATTAGATAATACCCCCAGACGTATAGAAACTTCTTCGTTATTCATTTTCGATGAAGTACTCCATCCATGCTTCTCTAGTTTCTTGTGAGATTGTTGCAAGTACAGCATTGATTTGTTCTCTTAATGCGGATTCGCCTTTGCGTAAACCAATCGCTGTAGTAATAAATGATTCATCGACATCAAAACCATTTTCTTCAGAGAAACGGACATAAGTTAATTGTGAGTTATTCATAACAACAGACATGGCAACGGGTAATTCAGCAATGAAACCATCTACTGAACCACTGGCAGTCGCTAATACTAATGCGGCATAATCATCTAATGAAGTAGCTTGAATCGCTCCCGTCATTTGAGCGATTAATTCTTCTTGAAGAGTTTCTTTTTGTGCTGTTATCTTCGCACCTTCAAAATCGTGAATACTTGTAGCATTTACAAAAGAACTATCTTTTCTTACAACAACTACTTGTTCACTGACAAAATATACATCAGAGAAATCAATGGATTCTTTACGATCTTCAGTAGGGCTCATACCAGCAATAATCGCATCAATGTTACCTGCTTGTAATTGTGGAATTAAAGCTTCCCAAGCTAATGCTTTAATTACTAGTTGTTTGTCCAAATGAATAGCAATTAAGCGGGCTATTTTAACATCATAACCATCGCAATAACCACTCGTATTTTCAATTTTAACTGAAGTGATAGTTGGCTTAGATGTCGTCCAGTTAAATGGTGCATAACCGCACTCTAAACCAACGATAAATTGATCTTCACGGTTAACCGATAAAGTTTCTTTGCTTTTTGTACAACTAGAGACAACAAAGATAAATAAACCTACTAATAGGAATGAGAATAATCTACGCATATTTTTTCCTCCTTGATATTTTTAATAACATAAAAAAAGATGCTTATTAGCATCTAGTCAATTGGCTCGCTTATTCATTTACATGTAAAAGAGGAAAAAACGATCCAATTGATAGCGCCAATACTTTTTTGCCAAAAGTAGAGAGTATTACAGGTATTCCCTGTAATCCCACAATTATAACCTGCGAAGTTATAATTGTTCGGCGATGGTTGCCTTTCGTATGCTTCACAGCCCGCCGGCTCCACATACTACTCATCTGCATCGCTACCTCTATCAATTGATAAGCATCTATTTAGTTGATTGCGTTTATTATATCATATCTTATGCATACAGCAAGTATTATGTGCCATGAAAATGTTTTCATTATAAAAATATTTTAACATACTAATAAATATTGCTGCATAAGTTTACATTAGAATACCTATAGGAGGTTACTTATGCAGATTCATGTAGTAAAAACAGGGGAGACGCTCACTGATATTGCCAAATTATATAACACTACAGAAAGCGCAATTGCGAGTGTAAATGGAATACCTGCTCCATATACATTAGTTATTGGCGAAGCTCTAGTAATACCCATTGTTGGTAGTTTTTATATCGTAAAAGAAGGGGATAGCTTATATCAAATTGCGACTAGATTAGGTTTAAACTATCTTGAAATAGCACGGATAAATAATATTTCACCCTGGCAACCCTTAAGCATTGGCATGAAATTATATATCCCGCCACTACCTAAATCTAATATCGAAGTAAATGCTTATGCTGAACCGATTGGTGGAGAAGTAAGTGAAAACCTTAAGAATTCTGTCATGAGTGCCGCTCCCTACTTAACTTATCTGGCTCCTTTTAGTTTTCAAGTAAATCGTGATGGAACTTTAAGAAGACCACCACTAGATGATTTCCCAACGATTGCTCGTAATAATCGGGTAATTCTCATGATGGTTGTAACTAATTTAGAAGAAGGACTCTTTAGCGGAGATTTGGGTCGCGTCATTTTAGAAAGTGAAGAGTTACAGAATACCCTCATCGATAACATTATTAGTACTGCCAATGAACTTAATTTCCGCGATGTTCATTTTGATTTTGAATTTATTCCTTCCGAATTGAAAGATAATTATGTGCGTTTTCTTGAAAAAGCAAAAAGAAGGTTAGAAAACGAAGGTTTCCTTATGAGTGTCGCTTTAGCACCTAAAACTAGTGGTGAGCAAACAGGACAATGGTATGAAGCTCATGATTATCCAAGGATTGGGAAGATTGCTGATTTTGTCGTTCTTATGACCTATGAATGGGGTTATAGTGGTGGTCCACCTCTACCTGTATCACCAATAAATGAAGTAAGAAAAGTTGTAGAGTATGCTGTAAGCACCATGCCAAGTAATAAGATACTTCTAGGGCAAAACCTTTATGGTTACAATTGGAAATTACCTTATGTAGAAAATGGTGAATATGCACAAGCACTTAGCCCCGTAAGTGCACGTAATTTAGCATTAGCACAACGTGTAAATATTCAATACGATGAAACAGCCCAAGCTCCATTTTTCGAATACACAGATGATGAAGGAATTGAACATATCGTGTGGTTTGAGGATGCCCGTAGTATTCAAAGTAAGTTTAATCTAATAAAAGAGTTCAATCTACGCGGAATAAGTTATTGGAAATTGGGTTTAGCTTTCCCGCAAAATTGGCTACTCTTAGATGATAATTTCTTGATTACAAAGCGAGGATAAAAATTCTATCTTCAGCAAAAACTAAAAACAAAGTAATATTGATGGAGGTTCATATGCGAAAATTCGTAGTAGTATTCTTTACAGTAATTTTAGTCGGATTACTATGGGGTTGTCGTGCGAAAGTTCAATATAAAGATGGTACTTATCAGAAAGAAAGTGAAAATTCAGGTTATGGTTATGAAAGAGTAATCGTAGTAATCGAAAACGGCAAGATCAAAAGTGTTGATTTAAAACGACTTGATAGTGAGGGTAATGAAGTAAATTATGATGAGTGGGATGGCTCAAATAATCGTCCCAACTTGAAAGCATATCGCACTGAACTTGCGAAAGAAATTATTGAGAAGCAGTCAACGAAAAATGTGGAAGCAATTAGTGGTGCAACTAACACCACCCAAAACTGGATAAACTTAGTTGAAGCGTGCTTAAAAGAAGCACGAAAATGAAAAAGCCTTTCACGTGAAAGGCTTTTATCATTAGTCTTATCTAGACGATTATCTTAAATTATAATATAATACTTTTAGAGCCTTTAGGCTTATGGGGTGATAGAATGAAATACCAAAAAATCGTCAAAGATTACCTTATCATAACAGGTGGCTTAATAATTGTCGCTTTAGCGATTCACCTATTTATGGTACCTAATAAGTTTGTAGTTGGGGGAATAAGTGGACTGGGAATTGTTTTACAGAATCTTTTAAGTAAAGTACCAGAAAACTTTAAATCAATTACGATCTTTGGGAAAGCTATTAGTATTGCCTTTTTATTTAGCTTATCAGGTATCATGTTTATCTTAAATACCATTCTTTATTTATTAGGATTTTTATTAATAGGTAAAACCTTTGGAATTAGAACCCTTTATTCGGGTTATATGTTGAATTTCATCTATTATTTATTGGAACGCTTCTTCCCCATTAAAGAACCATTAATGAACGACTTGTTAACCCAACTAATCATCATGTCAGCCATGAGTGCTTTAGGCTTATCGATTGTGTTTAAGTGTAATGCCTCTACTGGTGGTACTGATATTACTGGAAAGATCCTGAATAAATACTTCCACATTGATTTAGGTAAAGCTGTTTTGATTTCTGATGTTTTTATTACCATAACAGCCTTTTCAATTAATGGTTTAACATCCTTTATTTATGGGATGTTTGGGATTTTCCTAAATGGAATCTTTATTGATTACCTCTTGCAAAAATTCAGTGAATCTAAAGAAGTAGTTATCATCAGTAAAGAAATAGAGCGTATTAAAGATTATATCATTAATGTCCTAGATCGTAGTGCAACAATCTATGAAGCTAGAGGAGCTTATACTAACGAAGAAAAAGAAATTATTCGTACAGTTCTATCAAAGAGAGAATTTATCAAATTAAAAGAGTTCATTTCCTCAATTGATCGTGAGGCATTTATCACTGTTAATAGTATACACCAAACCTTTGGTTTGGGGTTTACTGATATAACTGATTAAGGAGAAGTATATGGAAAAACTAACAATATTAATAAATGAGTTAGTAATAGTAAATAAAAAGAATTTCTTTAAGTTTATCATTCGCGAGATTATTATCTTTGCCATATCTTTTAGTATACTTTTTGCGAAAGGTAGTTTAGAGTTCAAATTACTAATCGTTGTCCTAGGATGTATCCTAGGTATTCTCGGAATTATCCTAGAATTAAAGAAAAAAGCAGTAATTGATTTTTGTGTGAATAATTACAAGAATAATAAAAATGCGGTAATTGAAATCTTAACTAAACGTAAGAGTCGCTATAGCGATACCTTTGATTTCGTTAATGAGCGATTACTTTTTATGGAGATTTTAAGAGTTGCAAAAAGTTTAGATGAGTTTAAAGATGAAGGTGAAATCGGTCCGTGGAAAATCCGCTATAGCAAACGTAAAACGGAGAAGTTATATAAGGACTTGGATTTAAACTACATAAAGGGAATACTAGATTACCAGGAAGTTATTAATAAAATACCTTTATCTTTACAGGATATCCTTAAATCTTTTGGGATTAATCACAGAGATATTTATGATGTTTGGACAAAATCATTTAGAAAAAGCAATAATGAGATTGAATTGATGTATCCTATTTCTGGTATACTACTTAATGATTCCCAAGTATTAAGAAAAGGTTTAAGGAATAAAGAGTACCAACTAGAAGGTGTTAATATTAAACCTTATGAAATTCAAATTGATGATGAGTCGGTAGTGATGCTACATATTAAAATAACTATTTAGATAAAGGGATTTACCTCCCTTTTATCTTGACATTGTTTTTTTGATTCGTTATACTTAAATTGTGTGATTAGGGAAAAAATAATTCTTAAGAATTATTTTTTTTGTGTTTTTAAGTTAATTGGATAGATAACGGAAGGATGATGAAATTTGAACTTAATTCTCGCAGTAAATGCTGGTAGCTCTTCACTAAAATTCAAATTAATTAATATGCCAGAAGAGGTTACCCTTGCTGAAGGAAATATTGAACGCATTGGTAATGAAGATGCAATTGTAAACTTCAAAACACCTAATGAAAAAGTAAAAAAGATTATGCCTGTGAAAAACCATGAAGAAGCTGTTGAACTTCTTGAGCAACACCTAATTAGTTTTGGTGTCCTTAGTAGTTTACAAGAAATTAAAGGTGTTGGTCATCGGGTTGTGCATGGTGGTGAGAAGTTTAATGATTCAGCTATCATCGATGAAGAAGTTATTAAAGAAATCGATAGTTTATGCGATTTAGCACCACTCCATAATCCTCATAACTTACGAGCAATCCAAATCTTTAGAAAGAAATTACCTAATGTCCCCATGGTAGCAGTATTTGATACTGCATTTCATCAAACTATGCCTAAAGAAGCATACCTCTATGGTGTTCCTTATGAATGGTATGAAAAATATGGTGTTAGAAAATACGGTTTCCACGGAACTAGTCATAAATATGTTTCAGGTCGCGTAAGTGAATTACTAGGAAATCCTGAAGCTAATGTAATCGTATGTCATTTAGGTAATGGTGCAAGTATTTGTGCTGTTCAAGGTGGCAAATCCGTTGATACCTCCATGGGTTTTACACCACTTGCAGGATTATTAATGGGTACACGTAGTGGTGATATTGACCCTGCGATTATTCCTTTTATCATGCAAAAGACGGGAAAAACTATCCAAGAAGTGGAAAATGATTTAAATAAGAAGAGTGGCTTCTTAGGTGTTAGTGGTATCAGTAATGATTCACGCGATATTGAAGATGGTATAGAACGTGGGGATGAACGCTGCATATTAGCCCAAGATATTTTCATCCGTAAGATAGTTAATTATATCGCGAGTTATCATGTTGTCTTAGGCGGTGCTGATGCGATTGCCTTTACTGGTGGTATTGGGGAAAACTCACCATTATCAAGAATGCAAATTGCGGAACGCTTAAAGGCATTAGGAGTTGAATTAGATTTAGAATTAAACGATTGTCGTGGCAAAGAACGCTTAATTTCTACACCAAACTCCAAAATTAAGTGTTTCATTATCCCTACAAATGAAGAAGTTATGATTGCTCGCGATGTCATGCGTTTAGTAAATCGTTAAAAAATTGCTGTTTACATTTTGACAAGTTTATATTATAATAATATCTACCCCTGTCAAAATCGTAGAGAGTGGTGAGAGGTATGTTTAGAAGTATTATCATGGACAATTTAATTAGTTCATTTATAATGTATAGACATACCTATACATGTATTGATGGCAGTAGTATATCTACTAGTAATTTATAGGACTTTGTTGTAAAATGAAGTCCTTTTTTTTGCTTTTAAAATAAAAAAAGGCATTTGAGGTAATATTGGGATGTATTCTGGCTAAAATTGTAGAAATTTGCCCATTTATATTTTATAATTAAGG
>JAAYWZ010000100.1 GCA_012516175.1 Bacilli bacterium | reverse complement strand
GTATGGGAAGAGATTAACGAACCTACAGAAACTTATAAAAAAGTTTTAAACGGAATATTATTATTACCTTTTTTTTCGATATATTGTATTTTAAAACTTTGGCTTCTTTTTTTCTTTAACTACTTATATATTCCTTTTGGACTAATAATAAATAATATTAGGATTAAGAGATCAAATGAAAGAGTAAATAACCCTAATGAAGTTTTATTACCAGAATAAGATTAAATTATCTAATGTTAAAATAGGCTGCCATAGGTCCTTATGGCAGTTATTTTTTATTCAATTTCACATTCGATATCCGTTCCATCTAATAAACTTACAATTACTTTCCCTGAATCAAGTACTGTTAACTTTTCCACAGTTTTGTAAAACAGGCTTGATTCAAATTCTGTTATTTCGTCCGCTTCTTTAAAGTGATCAATAAATCGCTTTGCTGTGACTCGCTTCCATTCGTTTTCATCTTCAGACATTTCTAGCCATTTTTTCATTAATTCTTCTTTGTTTTGAACAACTGAGTTGTAGGCATTCATAAATATTTCATACAACACGCCATCATCAACATGTTTATTGGTACAACCTATGACTCCTTTCACTTTGTATTTTTCGCTACACTGCCAAACGTAGCGCATACTTTCATCCTTGTAGTTGTACCAGCCTTTTCGCCAATAGGCTTTACCGCAACAACCGCATATCACACGTCCTGAGAATGGATTTTTATCATTCGTATGATCAACCTTGTCAATTCCGTGTTTTTCCCAAACTCTCGACGTCTATCCATTTCTTGCTGCACTGCTTCCCATGTATCTTTATCGATAATTGCTGGGTGGCTGTTTTCTACATAGTACTGTGGAACATCGCCGTCATTCACTGCCCGTTTCTTTGATAAAAAGTCAATCGTATAAGTCTTTTGTAATAGTGCATCGCCTTTATACTTTTCATTCGTTAATATCTGTTTAATGTTACTGTAGTACCAATTGTAGGAGCCATTCCACTTTGATACCTTTTGTTCTTTAAACATTTTTGCTATGCGTTGAAACCCATGACCGTTGAGGTACTCTTGATAGATGCGTTTCACCACTTTAGCTTGTTCTTTATTAATTACAAGGTTTCCATCTTCATCTTTATCGTAACCGAGGAACTTGGTATGGTTGACATGAAGCTTCCCTTGTTCAAAGCGTCGTCTTATTCCCCATTGCGAGTTTTCAGAAATCGAGCGGCTTTCATCTTGTGCTAATGAGCTTAGAATACTAAGTAAGACCTCACCCTTTGAATCGAGTGTATTGATATTCTCTTTCTCAAAAAGGATCCCGATGCCTAACTCTTTTAATTGTCTCACATAATTCAGGCAATCCAGTGTATTACGAGCAAATCGCGAAATGGACTTTGTGATGATCATATCAATTTTGCCTTTTTTACAATCCTCTATCATTCTTTTGAATTGCCCTCGCTTTTTGGTATTCGTTCCTGATATCCCTTCATCAGCGTATATTCCTGCCATCTCATAATCAGGATGTCCTGTAATGAAGTTAGTGTAATAGGTGACTTGTGCCTCATAACTTGATAACTGTTCGGCTTGATCCGTTGACACCCGGTAGTAGGCTGCCATTCTTTTCTTTTGTGGTTCTAGCTTTTCTGCTAGATTTGTCATATTCACCTTTGCTGGTATAACTGTAATGTTTTTTGCCATTCTTCTTTTCCTCCTTGATCACAGTCTCGCCTTTAATAACGGCTTGATTTAATAATTCTTCACTAATACTAATTCCTTCGCAGTGGTCCTTCCCTTCATTAATGTAGGTACTACATTGCCACATCACTTTTCCCTTACTGCCCCAAATCCTTCGTTTAAGTTTTTCAACCAAAATACTGTCCATTTTCTTGCAGTATCTCATTCTTTGAGGTGCAATCTGAAGTGCCTTGTAAAATAGGTCGTTCTTACTCGCTATTATGTTTACAAAGTTTCGTATACTCCTTGGCGTATGCTCTGAACCATTTAAGTGAATGTGAATCCCACAAGTGTTGTTTGTAAATGCCCCTGCTCTTCTAAGTCTTCTTACCAATTCCTGCAGTATTTCAATGTCTTCGCGGTAAGATAGGATTGGACTTACTAACTCGACACTGTAGTCTCGGCTTGCGGATACTTTACTTCCATTTTCTTTTCTTTGGCAACGTAGACTTCCGTCGTACATAAACTTCCAAACTCGGCCGTCTCTTGTTATTACCTTTTTTGTATCGTAGTAAGTTCCACCTTCTGAATATGTACCTTGCAGGAACTCGGCGGCAACTTTTGCTGCCCTTTCTCTTGTAATTCCTGTGAATTCAATTTCGATTCCGAATTTAGTATTTAACATTGTTGTTCTCTCCTTTTAAAGTGTATTTGTCCTTTGTGCATGTATATATATCACTCTAAAAGGGATATAAATCAAGACAATTCTTCAATATAAACACACCATTTTGTGTATATTAATCTTCAATTCTCTTGCAAAAATCTTCTCCATAAACTACACCAAGGGTACTTCCAGAATCCCATTTCACATGGATAGTTCCGATATCATCAACAGCAATAACTGTTCCTTTATCACCAGGTAGAAGTTTTGTATATTGATCGTTCATCTCTATTAACTCAACCCTTGATCCTGGTTGATAAGTTTCCTTAAGTTGTTTTAATGTCTCTGGATTTATTTCTGTTATCACTACTTTTCCTCCTTAGTTTTAAATGGGTTAGATTTAAAAGCCGAACTCCCTGTCAATTTAGATAGCAGTATCTTACGTTCTGTTTTATACTCTGGACCAATAAATCCTAGACGTAAAAGGAAACATCGGAAAGCATATTTTTCATTTTCTACAGCTCTTGCTGTTGTATTAATCCTTTTCTGTGTTTTAACCATTTCACATATAGCTGTAATGAAATGTGTATAGGCTTTTACCTTTTCAGCATCTTCATCGAAATGGAACCAAGGAAAACGTACCGTTTCGTTCGTTACATCTATCGGAAGTTCGTTTACTTCTAAAGCCTTCTTGATTAGATCACCTTTGCTTTCTATTAATTTCTCTAAGTTAGCAAAGGCTCTGTCAGTGAAACCTTCCTTAGGAACTTCGATAACAAGCAAGTTTATACCGTTTGTTTTGCCTTGTGTCGCCTCTTCTAAGCCGCCTGGGGTAAAACCTCGACTTTCAAGAAATGCGAGCAGGGTGGCCAACGATTCGCCTTCAGTGCCGTCATTAAAGTTTAGCGTTCCATCCCGATCAACTTCAAAATCACCGATTTTATAAGCAAACGTAGGTGCTCCCTTGTATTTGGGCTCCACTCCAAGAAACTCACTAATCGCATTAACAAGTTCTTTTCTTCTATTTCCAGAACAATTAAACGTAATCTTCATTTTACTTCCCCCCCTTTTTCTACAGCTGTATAGCGAGGGTAGCTGTATCCTTCTGAATTTACTAACACTCTTTCGTCACTATCAATGTTAATAACTCGGATACAGCAAACTTCACCATTTTGATTAATTCCACCATCTTCTGATGAAATCCAATCTTGATCATTTAGTAAGTCATTTGAAAACATCCTGAATTCATTATCATTTAAGTAAACTTCTCTTGTAACGATGTATCTCTGTCCTTGTACTCCAACCTTATTTGCTTCATCTGTAAGTCCCTGGAGTTCATTCAAGTTATTAATTTTTCTACCAAAAATTGCTCTCACTTTTTAGCCTCCTTGCTTTTGTGTTAGTCTATATATCACTCAAAATTCACACTAAAGCAAGTGAATTATTGATTTATACATCATGAATTGGTAGGTCTTTAAATTTAATATTCTTACCATCCCGAATTAAAAAGACATTTTCATCCGTACCAACCTGTTCAATGTATCGTTTTACAATAACATCACAATACTTTTCATCGAGTTCAATTGTGAAGCAGATTCGATCGGTTTGCTCACAGGCGATTAATGTGCTTCCTGAACCACCAAAAGGATCAAGAACAATACTATTAGTTAAGCTGGAATTCAATATTGGATAGGTTATTAAAGCAATTGGTTTCATTGTAGGATGATCAGCATTTTTCTTCGGTTTATCGAACTCCCAGATGGTTGATTGTTTTCTGTCTGAATACCAAAGGTGTTTTCCTTTCTTTTTCCATCCAAAGAGCACTGGCTCATGTTGCCACTGATAAGGAGAGCGTCCGAGAACCAGGGATTGTTTCTTCCAAATACACGTTCCTGAAAGATAAAATCCAGCATCCGCAAAAGCCTTACGGAAATTTAAACCTTCTGTATCAGCATGGAATACATAAATACTGCCATCAGACGCTAAAACTTTTTCTATATTTTTAAAGGCATCTAATAAGAATTGAAAGAAAGCATCATTGGCCATGTTATCATTCTTAATCTTTCCTGCAGTTCCCTCGTAGTTAACGTTATAAGGTGGATCTGTAACCACAAGATTAGCCATTTTTCCTTCCATTAACACATCAAAGGTGTCTTTCTTAGTACTGTCTCCACAGACAAGTCGATGTCTTCCTAGTATCCAAACATCACCTAAATGCGAAACAGCGGGCTTTTTCAGCTCGCTGTCCACATCAAAATCATCTTCTTTTATATTATCTTTTAGAGAATCCTTGAAAAGATCATCTAACTCACTCGGATCAAAACCAGTTAAAGATACATCAAAGTCAGATACATTCAAGTCAGTGATAAGAAGCGCTAATTTTTCCTTGTCCCAATCACCGTTAATTTTATTCAGTGCAATGTTTAATGCCTTCTCTTTTTCTTCATCCATTTCAATAACTACACAATCTACCTCATCATATCCCATACTTAATAAAATCTTTAACCGTTGGTGCCCACCTACTACCCGACCTGTTGTTTTATTCCAAATAACCGGTTCAACATAGCCGAACTCTTCTAGCGACCTTTTGAGCTTTTCATACTCAGGGTCTCCAGGCTTTAGATCCTTTCTTGGATTGTATTCAGCTGGGATAAGTAATCTTGTTTTAATCTTCTCTATTTGCATACTTTTCCACAGCCTTTCTGAAATCACTACATCTATTTACAGCTTCCCAAGGGGAAACAGAATCACTAAAATGTCCATATGTAGCGGTATTGGAATATTTAACATTAAGAAGGTTTAGTTTATCGATGATTGCTGCAGGTCTGAGATTAAAAACTTCTTGAGCTGCTTCAGACAATATATCATCAGAAACTAATCCTGTACCAAAGGTATCGACTGAAAATGCTACTGGGTTTGCTTTTCCAATTGCATACGAAACACTCACTTCACACTTCTGTGCAAATTCACATGCCACAATGTGCTTCGCGATATACCTAGCCATATAAGCACCGCTTCGGTCAACTTTGGTTGGATCCTTCCCAGAAAGTGCTCCTCCACCATGTGATGTGAGTCCACCGTAGGTATCAACCATTAGTTTTCTACCTGTTAATCCTGTATCAGCTGCAGGCCCTCCTATAGTAAATTTTCCTGAAGGGTTGATAAAAATTTCTGTTCCAAGATCAAATTGGAAATCTTCAAAGCATTTCCATAAAACATGAGTCAGAATATCATCAAATAGTTCATCGTGTGTTTTATCTTTTTCATGCTGAACGGAAATTACTATTGTTTTAACCCTTACAGGTTTATCATTTTCATATTCAATGGTTACCTGCGCTTTTCCATCTGGGAGGATACCTTTTACAATATTTTCTTTTCTAACTTTATCTAATCTTTTTACGATTCGGTGGGAAAGAACAAGTGGTAGTGGCAGCATCTCTTTGGTTTCTGTTGTAGCATAACCATACATGGTTCCTTGGTCACCTGCACCAATAGAACTATATTCTTCATCCACACCATTCCGTACTTCTAATGCATTGTTAACACCAGCTGCAATATCTACACTTTGTTTCTGTATATTTACATCAATCTCAAATTCCAAAGGATCGTATCCTACTTTAATAAGTACACTTTTTACAATATCTTTAATGTTAATGTTTTCGTTGCAGGAGATCTCGCCCGCTACGATAATTTTTCCTTTGGTCGCTAAAACCTCACAAGCCACCCTTGAGTTTTTATCTTTACTTAGACAAGCTTCTAAGACACTGTCTGCAATAATATCGCATAGTTTATCAGGATGCCCTGCACATACACTTTCTGCGGTTAAATATCTTTTACTCATTACTTATCTCCTTCGTTTTATTTACCCTTACGGGCAGTTAATAATCGTTCCATTACATCATCCTGTGGGTTTAAACCTGTATACTCTGTCGCACAGTTCTCCCGGACGATCTGATAAATTTCCATCCATAGTCTGTTTGTCTGACTCATGAAATTTTGACTCATTGCAACATAAGGACTTTGGATAGCATTTCCTGTAGTAGGATGTTTTGCAAGAAAGCCAAATTCCGTAACAGCTTCCTCGCATTGTATCCATCTTGCAGCACTCATGGCATAACGTTCTAAAAGTTGTGGTAGTACAAGATGCGCGCACCCTCGTTCATCAAGCCACTTCCATGTAATTTCATAGATCTCACTAGCCACCAACTGTTTACCATCTTTTTGAATAGCGGATAACATTGCTCTAGGCTGTGGCATATCTTGCCCCTGAAGTTCAGCAGCATTTTGGAATTCTATAACCTCAAGTTTCCTTTTGCCAGGATTTCCTTCAGCTATCTTATCAGCAAGCGGCTTCTTTTTCTTTCCAGCACCGATACGTGAACCTCCTCGATTTGTCCCGTCTTTAGCCATTTAACCACCTCATTTCCATTTAATGGTCTATTACCTTGTTTGAAATCGCGACTTTTTGCGTGATGCCCCCCGCCCGTTGCACAATTGATAAGGTGTAGAGAGTTGATCCCCCCTACCGCCTTTTCCATCTGTCTCCATCTCTTGCTGTAATCGCTGAGTGACAGGGAGTACAAAGAGACATGAGGTTATCTACCGCATGTGTGCCACCTCTTGCTAAAGGACGGATGTGGTGAACTTCTGTTGCAGGAGTTAACCGATTATTCTTTTTGCATTCTTCACAGAGTGGATTTGCTGCAATGTAGCGATCCCGAATCCTTTTCCATGCGCGGCCATACCTCCTTCTGGTTGCAGGATCACGATCATATTTTTCATACCGTGCAGCTTCTTGTTTAGCATGCGCTTCACAAAAGCGATGATCAGTAAGCTCTGGACAACCTGGGTGAGAACATGGACGTTTAGGTTTCCTTGGCATAAAACACCTCCTTATAGGTATAAGAAAAGCCCTCGTGTTCTCCACGAAGGCCTATCTACAGTTTTTCATACTACCATTATATATTGGTTTTCTAATAAAATCGTCCACGATATTACTCATTGTCTATTTGAATCTAACATCCAGCGTATTCTCAATAAAGTTTTTTAATGCATTAATAGCTTCCATGGCATTTTCTTCTAATAATTTTTCCATCACTTGTTTATCAATATTGCAATTATTTCTGTAGTAGTCAAATTTTATTGTTAATGAATCATATTCTTTAGTGATATCAAAATTATTGACTGTACCTTCTGAGTATGGGTAAATCTCAGTACTTGTTCCATTATCAACTCTTATATCTAACTTAGCAGTGTGTAAATTGCCATAAGTTCCAATAATATCAACATATCCTTTACCCTCACTTGTTTGTATAGCATGCATGTAATGATACTGATTATTTTCATCAATAAATAATGAATTGCCATTTTTCAAAGTCAAATAGTAATATTCTTTTCCACCCATGTCTTGTGGATAGTGATTACGACTTATACTCTTATAACTTCCATAAGGTAATTGATCTATTACTTTAAATAAATCACCATTATTTTTAATTTCTATGTACACTCGTTCCCATTTCGGATATAGGTTTAGATTTTCTGCAGGCATTTTTGTTAATGTAAATTCTTCAACTAAATCCTCATCTTTATACCAACCAATAAAGTCATAACCTTTTCGTATAAGATCATATGGAATTTCTAATTCATCATCATAATATTTAGTTATAGTTGATGTTATTTTGCCACTCTCATCATGGAAGTTTATTGTGTATTTTTCTTTTTCCCATTTTGCATAAAGGGTAACATCATGAGTAACAGGAGTAGACATAGTAAACTCGTATTGATACTCATTACTTGTATACCAACCCTTAAATGTATGTCCTTCTTTAGTTGGCGCTTCCAAAATAATTGTTAAACCTTCTTTTACACTTATTGCATCAACAGCTGAACCACCATTGCTCTCAAAAGTTACCTTATACCTTTGCTCCTTTTGACAACCTTGCATAACAAAAGGTAATGCAATAATCGCAATTAAAAATAATATTCTTCTCTTCACTTCAATTCTCCTTCTTTTTCTCTATTATATTAATTATATCATTAATCGACAAAAATTTAAATATGTATTAATTATTACTTCCCATACAGTAACAATGCAAGATGATGAAGTGCACGATTCTTTTTATTATAAGCTGAGGAACGTTCAATGTGGAAGTGCTCACAAATGTTATAGACTGCATCAATCTGTTTTTGCTCTTCATTTAAATAAAACTCAGTTAAAACAAATCGTTCATCTTCAGATAATTCATCCCATGCAGGTTGAAACCAATTCATATATTCTAAAGCTTGGCGATACCTTTCTTTAAGTACATCAATCTCATGAATACCAGATATAATTCTTTTTTCTCCTGCATTCGGATCATGTACAGTTGGCATACCATCAGTAACGGATGAAGCTGGAGAAGTTATCTTATCGTAGATATTGGCTATGTCTTCATCAGTATGTTCGATGATGTATTTCATACTACTATAATCCTTTAGAGCATTTATAGCTGCAGGCTTTTTATCCAAATAGTGCCAAACAATATTCATCACATCAAACCTCCTTCAGTGTTGCTTTAACCGCATCAATTAGTGCGGCTTGAGTATTATCTTTATCTTTAAGAGTTTTCATCACTCGTTCATCAATCGTTTCTTTTGCTATCAAATGGTGAATAACAACAGTCTCTTTTTGTCCTTGCCGCCATAATCTTGCATTCGTTTGTTGATAGAGTTCTAAACTCCAAGTCAGTCCAAACCATATAAGAGTTGATCCACCACTTTGTAAGTTAAGTCCATGTCCCGCTGATGCTGGGTGTATGACTGCAACAGGGATTTCACCTTTATTCCATTGCTTAATGGAATCACTACTTGTTAAGACCTCTACATTAAACCTTTTTTGTATTCGTTTTAAATCATGCTTAAACCAATAGGCAATCAATACTGGTTTTCCATTTGCGGCTTCAACTAAATCCTCTAGAGCATCCAACTTACGATCATGAATCTGAACAACCGATCCTTGATCATCATAAACTGCACCATTCGCCATTTGAAGTAGCTTTCCAGATAGTGCAGCTGCATTTGCTGCAGTAATCTCATCTCCTTTAACAATTGTTATTAAATCCCGCTTCATACTATCTAATGTTTTCATTTCACTATTCGATAGTTTAACAGGCACTTCATTAATAACTAACTCCGGAAGTTTAAGATAATCAGAACCTTTCATACTGATGGTGATATCGGAGATAAGCTGATAGATAGCTTCCTCTGCTCCAGGCTTTGGCTTGTAAGAAAAAATAACATGCTGATTTCGCTTATCTGGTACAAAGTACGCTTCTCGGAATCTACCAATAAATCGGCCTAGCCTTTGTCCCATATCTAAAATTCGATATTCTTCCCATAAATCCATTAATCCGTTTGATGATGGTGTACCTGTAAGTCCAACAATTCGTTTAATGAATGGTCTAACCTTTAGTAGACTTTTAAACCGTTTAGCTTGATGGGATTTAAAGGAGGATAACTCATCAATAACAACCATATCGAAATCAAAAGGGATACCACTTCTTGAAATTAACCATTCAACATTTTCACGATTGATAATATAAACTTGAGCGCGTTGCATTAATGCTACTTTTCTTTGAACTTCAGAACCAACGGCTACCGCATATTTAAGTCCTTTGAGGTGATCCCACTTTTCAATTTCTTCAGGCCATGTATCTCTTGCTACACGTAAAGGTGCAATAACCAATACTTTACGAATTAGGAAACTATCCAATGTGAGATCAAATAGTGCTGTCAGTGTAATAATACTTTTACCAAGCCCCATATCAAGAAATACTGCCGCAATAGGGTGATTCAGGATGTAATTTGTCGTGTATGTCTGATAATCATGAGGTTTGTATTTCATGAAGGATCCCTCCAATCTGCTTTACATCATCTAAGCAGAAAACCAAAAACCCAAGTGCTTCTAACTGTCTTTTTCGCTTTTCTTGTAGAGGTCTTAAAATTTTACCAGGCGCTTTTACCTCCACAAAGGCGATCTTTCCATTTGATAATAAGACTAGGCGGTCTGGCATCCCATCAAATCCAGGTGATACAATTTTTAATGCTAGACCACCCAAGTCTTTTGTATGCTTAACTAACCTTTTTTCAATTTCTTTTTCTCTCATACAACCTCCTTGTGTTCCACAACTCCAAAATATCTCTATATAAGCGTATATACGTGTTTGCGGGTATTTGTATCTCTTATTATCTTTTATTATTTTTAACTGTATTAATTGGAACAAAGGAACACTACATATTCATTACAAAGCTTTACAAAGGGCTTACGCATGTTCCATTGGTCTGTGCCCAATGATGGAATTTGGTTCAATGGAACGATAGTAAACCCGTTCCAAACATGGTGGTGTTCCCAACTTTAGGTTTTAGGAACTTAAACCCACTGTGGACCATAGAGGGGAAGTCTCTCTTTTCTAACCAATCCGGTCCACCCACCTATACTCGCCATGATCGTAGAAATTTCATTACTATCAATTCTTCGCAAATTAGCACGATCCTTCCCAAAACATTCACACCAGATCTCCATATTGGATACTGAGGTACGCTTCTTTACTCCCACACGTTGACTCTCACCAAATTCAGTACCATTTATATAGGCTCTACGTTCAAATAAATCCATCGTATCCCAATCCTCTGGTAGGAGCATATCAAGGTAATCACGCACTAATCCTTCTCGTTCATCCGATTCCATTGCTTCCCTTTGTTCATTTTTAGCAAGCTTCTCTAAACTAGCATCTAGATATAACTTCTCACCCGCTTTTACATAAACAAGTGCTTCAGCCCATATTTGAAGGATCTCATCTTTAGATAATTTCCAAGATTGTTTTACTCCATTACCCGGTGTCTTAACTGGCCAGAACCGACGATTCCCCGTTACATCACGTAGGTATCCTTTCTCAGCATTGGTTGTACCAAAAAATACACATTGTCTTAAGTGAGGTGTTGCTCTTCTTCCGAAGCTGGCTCTATAAATATCATTCTGACGAGATAGGAAACTACGAAGTGTTTCAACTTCTGCTTTCTTTAATCCAGCTAATTCACCGATTTCTAAAATCCAATAACCCTGTAATTTTTCCGCAGCAGTTTTATCCTTTGTATCTGAAAGACTTAAACTATCAGAAAACCATTCTCCACCGAGTTTAGCGATAAGTGTACTTTTACCGACACCTTGCGGACCGTTAAGAACCAACATAGAGTCAAACTTTATACCAGGAGTTAACACCCGGGCGATTGCTGCACACAAGGTTTTCCTAGTCACTACGCGTACATAAGGATTATCTGAGGCTCCTAGATAATCGATTAAAAGGCTGTCCACTCGTGGAACCTGGTCCCATTCGGGTAAGGATTCAATAAACTCGCGGATCGGATGATAAGACCTGTCATCAGCAACTTTTGCTATGGCTACATCATAGTTCCGCGCTGAAAAAGTTCCATAATGACTATCAATGTAACTAATAAGTTGCGCATCATCTGCATCTCTCCAAAATCTTGATGGATGTTGCCAAGGTACATTCCCTTTAATCTCAAGACTGTCTGATAATTGATTAAAGACAATACCTTTTAAATTTGGATCATTTTCTAAAATTAAAATTAAGTTTTTAAGTGTATTCTTAACCGTACCCGTTTTATCTACCTCAAGGTGCTTTTCCCAGTCCTCATCAATAAATTCTTGATTGGCTTGTGCTTTTCTTTCTTCAGCAAATTGTTCCTTGACTCTTTCATCATTCAATGCCAAATCTGTCATTGCCTTAAAAGATGGTAGTTTACTTGGCGATGTATTTTCAGGTGTCTTATCATCGCGATCTCGAAAATTATGTACACGTACAAGATCAAATGCATTTAACAGTTTACCACTAGCGGGATCAGTTGCATGGTGACTATAAGCAAACTTACCATCGTATATGACTAGTCCTGCTGATGAATCTGCTGGGATATAATCAAACCTTCCATTCATTGAACTAGGCTCGTACACATCCTGTAGGAAGTTCTCGATCGCTTCTTCAATGGTATACGCTCTACAAAAGGCACCAATAACTCCTTCTTTACTAAGGGGATCGGCTTGTTTAGTTATATTCCTTTGAACTACTTCCGACTGTCTGCTTGAGACAGGCCACATCGATGTATCACGCCAATCTATATATTTAGAAAGATAATAGTCTGGATCTAATAACTCTCCATCCTTTTCTTTAAACACAAATTCTCCGTCTGATGACGTTGAAGGCCAATACATAAGCCTTGCAGGTTCATAGGTCGTATCATCAAAGAAATCAATACCAATCTCTTTTGCTACCATACGGCCGAGTGCTGGATATTCATCCTCTGATACATTTCGTTTTAGCGGGATTAACAGTCTCAATCGTGGTGCTTCTGGTGTATGTTTATGTGTTGAATATATGCAGCATTTAAAGTCATACAATGCTTCTATCTGTTCCCAAATTCCAGGCTTAGCGTAATCCATGTCTAGGGTAAGCAAGGAACGGAAAAGGACATGTCCGTTCCTACGCTTACCTTCACGAAGTGCACCACCTACAAATCCACCAACATCCTTTATAGCATCTTGTTTAGCACGACCCATCTTACGAAATTCAGAGACTGCGATTAATTCCTCCCATGTGATATCTTTGTTTTTCCAAATTCTATCCATCCGACTGTTACCAACTGCTATTTTCATCATATTTCAACCTCCTTTTTTGTTTTATAGGATTTATTAAACAGCTTCAAAAAGTGTTGGTTGTTCAATAAGCGGTAGCATTCCATGAGATTTTAAAAGTTCATAAATAAACAGCCGTCCTTTCTGTGTCCAATATGTATGGACTTTTGAATGTATTGCTCCGTCTTTTCCAGGATAACTGTGTGTTTTAGTCACTGTGTATCCATGCTGTGCATACTTTTGATATAATAACCAAATCTTACCTTGACGGAATTGAACACCTACTTGATGAAGATATTCATTTAGCCATCGTCCAGACTTACCATAATCCTTTGCAATCGTTGTGATGGCCACCGCATCTTTACAGTTAAGAACGACATCGTAGTAACTTGCTTTAGGCTTCATTTCAGCGATCTGTTGTTCTTGAATATTAATGGTTGCTATTAATGCTGCATTTTTAGAACGTTCAGCTTTTAGTTCTTGAAGTGCTTTTATCCACAAATCAGGATTATCTAATAACTTATCAGCACCGTATAATCCATGTTTCCGAATTGATGGTAGAACTTCATGTGTTACCCAACGTTTAAATTTCTTTAATCTTTCTTCTCTTTGAGTAACATAATCCACATCCATACCACGTGCTTTTGTAGGCTGCATGTTAAATAAAAGTGAGTATAATCCAGGCTCATTTACGACAGCAACTTGTTGAATTCCTCCAGGGGTAGTCATTTGCGTATACCCCTTTTCATTTTCATCTAGTGCCTTCATAGCACGATTTCTATTGGTTTCTCCAAAAACATCACAGATGTCTTTTGCTACCCACCAAGTCTCACCGTTTTTATAAAAAGTACGAACTTCTTTTCCTTCGAAATTAAAAATTGTCATTTCATTCATATTAAAACCCCCACATTTTTTATTGTAGGGTAATAAAACTGCCCTCAGTTATATGCAGAAAAATGGGGGAATTCGAACCCCTAATTATTTAATCTTTTTTATAAAATTTACATTCAAAACCATCAGCACGAAGAATTAATCCATGTGCCCATGATGGTGTTTGACTCATCAGTCCGCAAATTTCTTGACAGATACTTCAAAAGGAACCTCCAACACTACTTCATCGTGAACATGCATTACGATGTTGTATCCCGCTTTATTTAAGAGTTTCATTGCATGACACAATATATCTCTTGAAATTGCTTGTACAATGTTTTCTACAAATTTTGGTCCATAACTTTCTATTCGTTCCCACTTTTTGGTACTACCAACACCTTCATATGTAACGGACTCACTACCGAAAGTATTCACTCCCATACTGGGTTTTACGTAAACAAGACTTCTACCAGAAGGTAGAGTAATAAAAAGCATCCCGCTTTGATAGGTAAATTTAATACCATGAGTTGCAGTAATAGTTTTTTGTTTTACACAAGTCTTTACAGTTTTATCAACATCCCACCATAAACGGACAATTTTAGGGTTAGCCTGGCGCCAAACATTGACGAGGGGTTGTAACTCATCTTCTGTTAGTCCCATTTGAATTGCCCCCATCGCCCTTAATGCCCCTGTACTCCCGCCGTAGCCCAAAGCTAGCTCGGCTATCTTTCCTTTTTGTCTTAAATGACCATTGATGCCATTTTTCTCAACAGGGACATTAAACATTTGTGATGCTGAAGCGCAGTAAATATCGCCACCGTCTGCAAACACATCTAGTCTCCATCTTTCACCCGCAAGCCACGCTATGACGCGTGCCTCAATAGCAGAAAAGTCCGCTACAATTAATCTACATCCTGGTCTAGCTATAAACGCTGTTCTGATTAATTCTGATAAGACATTAGGAATACTTTCATACAACAAATCTAAAGCAACGATGTTTCCTGATTTCACTAAGGAACGAACTTGCTTTAAATCAGAGAGATGATTTTGAGGTAAATTTTGTACTTGAATAAGCCTACCTGCATATCTTCCCGTTCTATTTGCACCATAAACTTGGTATATTTAATAATGAATTAAAAAAAGCACAATTTCTTAATCGCCTTCGTGGTGAAATAGCAAAACGAGGGGTTATTGATGTACTTCGCAATGGTATTAAAGTTTATCCTGCTAACCTTATTATGTTCTATTTGACACCAACTGAGAGAAATATCCAAGCAAAGGCTCTATTTGAGCAAAACATTTATAGCGTAACACGTCAACTTCAATACTCCAAAGATGCAACTCGACTCTCACTGGATCTGTGTATTTTTATTAATGGTTTACCAGTTATTACTTGTGAGCTTAAAAATCAACTTACAAAACAGAATGTTGATGATGCTGTATATCAATATAAGACTGATCGTGATCCAAATGAGCTCCTCTTTCAATTTAAACGCTGTATGGTACATTTTGCTGTTGATGACACAAGAATAAAATTCTGTACAAAGTTAGATGGTAAAGCTTCTTGGTTCTTACCTTTTGATAAAGGTTACAATGATGGTGCTGGTAACCCTCCTAACCCTTATGGTATTATGACTGATTATTTATTGAAGAACATTCTTGAAAAATATATGTTAGCTCACATAATTGAAAACTATGCTCAAGTTATAGAAAAAGTAGATCCGGAGACGAAAAGGAAAACATATACACAGATTTTTCCACGCTATCATCAACTTTCTGCTGTTGAAAGTCTTCTATCAGACGTATATCATAATGGTATTGGACAAAAATATCTAATTCAACATAGTGCCGGTAGCTGAAAATCAAACTCAATCGCTTGGTTAGCTCATCAACTCATAGGGCTTGAAAAAAACGATAAGTCAATTGTAGACTCTGTGTTAGTTGTTACAGATCGTGTAATACTTGATAAGCAAATTCGAGATACCATTAAACAGTTTATGCAGGTATCTAATACTGTAGCATGGGCGGAACACTCTGAGGATCTTAGAAAAGCTATTAATGGTGGAAAGAAAATTATTATAACTACCGTGCATAAATTTCCAATTATTCTTGAAAGCATAGGTTCAGAACACAAAGGTCGCTCATTCGCCATTATTATTGATGAGGCACATTCATCACAAAGCGGCAACATGTCAGCTAAGATGAATATTGTATTATCTGGAGAAATTACAGGAGAAGAAGATGACTTCGAAGATAAAATCAACCGTCTAATGGAAGGACATAAAATGCTTAAGAACGCTAGTTACTTTGCATTTACCGCTACTCCTAAAAATAAAACCTTAGAAATGTTTGGTACGCCATATCGAGATGGCGATGTAGTTAAACATCATCCGTTCCATGTATACACGATGAAGCAGGCAATCCAAGAAGGATTTATTTTGGACGTACTCAAATACTATACACCTGTTGACAGCTATTATAAGTTGGCTAAAACCATTGAAGATGATCCTTTATTTGACAAGAAGAAAGCACAAAAAAAGCTTAGACAATTTGTTGAAAGCAATGAATTTGCTATATCACAAAAAGCAGAAATCATGGTTAATCACTTCCATGATCAAGTGATATCTAAAGGAAAAACAGTGGTAAGGCTAGAGCTATGGTGGTTACAAGTAGTATAGAGCGCTGCATAGAATACTATTATGCGATTAATAAATTTCTTTCTGACAGAAAAAGCCCTTATAAAGCTATAATTGCTTTCTCTGGCGACAAGGAATATGGTGGGAGGTCTTTAACGTCTTCAATAATTAATGACTTTCCAGATAATACAATTGAGAAAGTATTCCGCAAGGATCCTTATCGGTTCCTAATTGTTGCCGATATGTTCCAAACGGGTTATGATGAACCATTACTCCATACGATGTACGTTGATAAGATGCTTTCTGATATAAAGGCAGTTCAGACTCTCTCTAGATTAAATCGCTCCCATCCCCAAAAACATGATACTTTTGTACTTGATTTTGCCAATAAGACAGAGGCGATTGAAACAGCCTTTTCAAAATATTACCGGACCACTATTTTGTCTAATGAAACCGACCCAAATAAGCTATACGATCTTATAACAACTATGGAAAACCATCAAGTATATGAAGATGAACATGTTAATTCTCTTGTTGAGCTATATTTAAATGGAGCAGATAGAGATAGGCTAGATCCTATATTAGATGCATGTACAGCAATTTACAAAGAACTTGACGATGAAGGTAAAATTGAATTTAAAAGTGCTGCAAAATCATTCGTTAGAACATATGGTTTTCTAGGTGCCATTTTACCCTATGGTAATTCAGAGTGGGAAAAGCTATCAATATTCATAAACTTTTTAATACCTAAACTCCCTTCTCCTAGGGAAGATGATTTATCACAAGGAGTACTTGATACAATTGACCTAGATAGTTACCGAGTAGAAGCACGGGATTCAATGTCTCTCGTATTAGAGGATGCAAATGCTGAAATTGCCCCTGTACCAGCAGGACGCGCTGGTGGTATGGTAGATCCAGAAATGGACCTCCTTTCAAGCATTCTTTCAACTTTTAATGACTTGTTTGGTAATATTGACTGGAGCGATGCTGATAACATTCGTCGTCAAATCCTTGAAATACCAGGGATGGTTTCTAAAGATGAACGTTATATGAATGCTATGAAAAATTCTGATAAGCAAAATGCACGTATGGAAAGCGAACGTGCTCTTCAGTCAGTAATTTTCAATCTAATGGCAGATAATATGGAATTGTTTAAGCAGTTTAATGATAATCCTTCTTTTAAAAAATGGATATCAGATCTTGTTTTCAATTTAACATATAATCCTGATGGAACTCCATTTGAAACTACTGCAAATAAGTAATTTTGAACTTTAATAAATTTACATCTATTCTGTCCACTCAACCCTATGTTATCTATTCTGTCTCCACAACCTACCCGTTATCTATTCTGTCCACTCAACTCTACCGTTTTTTGGTCCTTTGATATGTTTCCACAATCAATAAAAAAAGGTTTTCCATGCATTGAAATCTCTAGTTTTAGTACTATGAGATTTATACAATGTTGGAAAACCTTTTTATATATGGATATTTTTATCCTTCAACATCTACTTTCTAGACATCAATACTACCGTCTCAACATGGCTCGTATGGGGAAACATATCTACTGGTTGTACTTCAATGATATTAAAGGTATCACTTAGAATATTTAAATCTCTTGCGAGTGTGGCTGGATCGCATGATACATATATCATATGTGGTATCTTCATCGTTTTTATTGTATCTAAAAGCGAAGAATCGCAACCTTTACGTGGTGGGTCAACGATAATAAGATCTGCTTTAATGTTTTCTTTCTGCCACTTTTTAATAATATCTTCTGCTTTTCCTACTTCATAATGAGCGTTATTGAAATTATTTAATTTGGCATTTAGTTTTGCATCTTTAATCGCATCACTTACAATTTCTACCCCATAAATAGCCTTAGCCTTTTGTGCTAAGTATAGTCCTATTGTGCCAATACCACAATAAGCATCAATAACTGTTTCGTTACCAGTTAACTCAGCGTATTTTAATACTTGGTCATATAATACTTTAGTTTGAATGGGATTAACTTGATAAAATGATTTTGAAGATATCGCAAATTTCACATCACCAATATAGTCGATGATGTATTCATCACCATATAAGACTTTTTGTTTATCACCTAATATAGTGTTAGTTTTTTGCGGATTAATATTTTGCACAATAGATTTAATTTGTGGAAATTTGTTTACTAAATCATCAATAATCTTATTTTCATTTTTTAGTTTATCTTCTTTTGTAACTAAAGTAACCATATACTCTTTAGTCACATGTGCTTTTCTAATGATTATGTGTCTTAAGTTACCTTTATGTTCTGTTTCATTATAAATAGGGATACTGTATTTTTGCGCAAGGAATTTCATATAGTTTACGATTTCATCAGCTAGGGCATCTTGAATCTCACAAGTATCCATATTGATGATTTCATGCGTATTTTCTTTATAAAATCCCGCAATTACCTTATTGTTTCTTACTCCAAACGGAACTTGGGTCTTGTTGCGATACTTCCAACAGTCTTGCATTCCTATGCAATCATTTACCTTAACATCAAGTTTACCTATTCTTACTAGTGCTTCTTTGACAAAATTGGTTTTCATCATTAACTGATATTTATAACTTAAATGTTGAAGATTACATCCTCCACATTGGTCATATATCTTACATTTAGGTGTTACCCGATAGGGATTGGTTTGATAGATTACAAGTACTTCTGCCAAAGCATAGGTTTTCTTGACTTCTGTAATCTTAATCTGTACCTTTTCTTCAGGCAAAGCATTCTTAACGAAAATAGGATATCCATTTATTTTAACTAATCCCATGCCATTATTTATAAGGTCACTGATTTCAACATCTAATATTTGATTTTTTACAACTGCTACTTCATTCATAATTTCACCTCTAGCGGCGGCCTAACTTATATTTTGCCAGACCTCCTGTGGAAGTTTCCCGATATTTACTGTTTAAGTCTTTTCCTGTTTCTTTCATTGTTTGAATGGCCATATCAAGAGTAATAATATGTTCGCCATCTGTTAATAGAGCATATTGACTAGCATCATAAGCTCGACGGGCTGCGATGGGATTTCGTTCAATACAAGGAACCTGCACCAAACCTTCAACGGGATCACAGGTTAATCCTAAGTGATGTTCTAAACCTATCTCAGCCGCATATTCAATTTGGTAGTTATCACCACCCATTAAGAAGCAACAAGCACCAGCAGCCATGGCACAAGCAGTACCAATCTCAGCTTGACAACCAGCTTCCGCACCAGAAATCGACCCATTTTCCTTAACCACATTGCCAATTAAACCAGCAGTAGCTAAAGCCTTTATAATTTCTTCATCACCATAGCCATAATACATTTGTAAGCTATATAGTAACCCCGGTAAAGCTCCACTAGCTCCACAGGTAGGGGCTGTAACGATGCGACTCCCAGAAGCATTTTGTTCACTCACTGCTTGACTACACGCAAAGATTAAAGTAGTAAAGTCCCTAGTACGTTGATATTTATCATAAAAAGATTTTGCTCTTCTTCGAAGTCCTAAAATACCTGGGATTAACCCTTCCTTTTGTAGACCTTCTTCCACAGCACTTTTCATAACTTGCCAGACTTCTTTTAAATACTCAAAAATCGCTTGACCCTCACTATATGACACGTACTCATATAAACATTTATTATGTTCTTTACACCATATTAAAATATCATTCATCGTAGAAAGATGATAAACTTTATTTTGGCTTTTTCTGCTTTCGTTTAGTTCCCGAATATCGCCACCACCTACAGAAAAGACGAGGTATTCTGCGAGTTGTTTGTTATTCTCATCAAAAGCGAAGAACTTCATCCCATTGGCATGATAATCATAAACTACTTCAGGTTTAAAAACAACACTGGTTCGCTCTTCTCCTAATGTTTTAAGGATGATCCAATCAGTTAAATGACCTTTACCAGTAGCTGCTAAACTACCATATAATTCCACCATGAAATGTTTAACTGGTAAATCGTTGGTTTTTTCTAGGAACTTAAGTGCTGCTTTATGTGGTCCCATCGTATGAGAACTTGATGGTCCAAAACCAATTTTAAATAATTCACGTAAGGTGTCCATAAATCATCAATCTCCTTTAAAATCAGCAACTTGACATAGCCAAATCATGTGCGGATTTCCTTTTCCCCAATAATCCTCAAAGATTTTATAAGGTGTCCCAAATTTCTTTAACCACTTTTGTTGGGCTCGCTTTAAGCCACAGTCTAAACAAAAAGTAGTAACTCCCATATTTTCAAGTATCTTGATCATCTCTTTTATCAACTTAGACGCGATACCTTGATTCTCATATTCAGGTAATATATAAATACTTCCTAACTCACCAATATGATTAAACTCATTATTTGTTAATTTTCTAATATCATTATTAATCGGTCCATAAGAAATGGTCCCGACAATTTCCTCATTCACTTTCGCAATTAGAAAGATAATCCTACTATTATCTAAGAAATAATTTTCTAATTTAGTAATTTTCTCCCTAATATCATTCGCGATATCTTCTGTTAAATGTCCTAGTCCTTCTTTGATAAAAGCGTTAGTAATTGATACAGTAAATAATTGCTTAATCTTAAAAATATCATTAGTTTTTGGTCTTTCAATCACGATTTCTGACATAATCATTATACTCCTAAACATGATAAAAAACCTATGGAAATAGGTTTTTTTCTTATTATCCCTTTAATTCCGCATACTTAATCATATCCCGGCCAGCCATTTTGGCCTCATATAACAATTTATCCGCAAAATGGACAATATCCTCAATTGTAAGTTCATTATTATAGGTCACAGCTGTAACACCAAAACTTGCGGTCACAATATCAGCGACATATGATTTTTTATGTTCTAATTGGAGATTTTTAATTTTAGTTCTAATGCTTTCTGCTAACTTAACAGCACCTGTTAAATCTGTATCAGGTAAAATAATCGCAAATTCTTCACCACCATAACGAGCAGCTAAATCTAATGAACCCGAGATACTGTTTTGCAGAACTTTACCAATTTGTCTTAATACATCATCCCCATAAACATGACCATAATAATCGTTATACTCTTTAAAGTGGTCAATATCTAATAAGATAATGGATAGTATCGACTTAGTTCTCTGTAAGCGGTTATACTCATGACTTAGGGTAGAATCAAACAATCTACGATTCGCAATACCAGTTAAACTATCGGTATTGCTTAACTCAGTAAGTAAGAGTTCCATTTGCTTACGCTCATTGATATCAGTATACATCGCAAAACTCCCCGCAAAGTTACCATCATCACCTAAAATTGGCTTAGCTGAAATCAAAAACCAGTGACTATCATTATTTTTGGTAAGTAATTGGCATTCATACACCGACCCTTCTCCACGTTTACGTAAGGATTCTTGATGATAATATACATCTAATTCATGATCGGGGAAAAAAGAGATATAATCTCGACCAATCATCTCTTGACTAGTATATCCTAACATCTTCGCCATGTTTTCATTCGCAAAAGTAACCCGATAATTTTGGTCGAAGATGATAATACCTTCAATGGCAGTTTCGACGATTTGTTGGAAGCGGATCTCACTCTTTTCGAGGTTCTTTTGGATTTCTAGAATACGTAAGTCACTACGCTCTTTCGCTAGCATCAACATGATAAAACCAGACATTAAAAAGATAAAGAAATATGTACCAGGTATCATCCCCATAACAAAGCCACTTTCGATGTTTAAAACAAGGTTAGGTAAAATTAAATAGGCTAAGGACGCTATAAAAAAGACTGAAGCAGCGAAAATATAACTAGCTCCGAGAATGGACTTTAGCGAATATCTTAAATAATTTTTGCTGATTAATAGATAACTTGGTAAAATATATAGTCCACCTTGAAGTAAGAAAATTATTCCTTGATGGTAAGGAGAACTCATTACCAAAGTTAAACTACAGATTATTAATATAACTAAGGTAACATATATATGTACCCTTCTTTTAATTGTATGCCCTGTAAGTACGCTTACAGCCCATGCTTCATAAGCACACCCTATAAGAAGGATTAGGTTTGCAACATAAGTTAAAAAATCATAGTTCTCCGTACGAAAATATAGTAATAGCGATCCTGTCCCTTGGAAGATTTTAGCCAGTCCCCAATAGGGTACATTTTGGGGATTATTTTTGTTTAAACGAAAAATGATAAATAGGAATCCTAGTAAATATGAGCCAATTGCTAACATAAACATTACTGTTCTTAGTTCCATATAAAACCTCAAATCTAATGATATATCCAAATAGACAAAGAAAAACAGTAAACAACGAAAACTCTTATTGTCATTTACTGTTTAACTCATCTCTCCATCAAATACTTTTAATTCTTCTAGTGCTTTTATCTCTAACATTTTGATTCTTAACAGAAAACGAGCACAAATTTTACGTTTATCATCTTTACGAAACTCCTGATAATCTGTAAAGACATGCAAGAGTTCCTTACATATATTATAAATTTCATCGAAGTATTTAGCACACTTAAATAATATTTCCGATCGATTTTTCTCATTAATCATTTTGAGATAATCACTAGCTTTAAGCCTTGCTTCTTGTAAGGTATTTACTAATAAATAATGATACTCATAACGTTGTTTAAGTGCTGCTTCATTCAGCATGATAATCTCAGGATTCAAACAATAACTAATCCAGTAATCATAAACGTTTATTCCAGAGATATAATCATAACTCTCTTTTTCTTCCATGATTTGAATAGCACGTCTGAAGACTTCTTTTATACTAGTTCTTCTTGCAGTCTTATCTTTAATCAAGACAACTTTCCATAAGTTATCAAACCAGTTTGCTTTCCGAAACATCCCGTTTGACTCTTTCGGTAAGCTTTCTCGCTCTTGAAAATGACTCCACCCAATTAATATTTCCCCAAAATTGTCGTATCCTGTAATTAAGGAACATTCTGGAGGACCAACAATCCCAAACGCCAAAACAGGATGATTTTGGTCAATAGCGTTAGTTATCTCACTTTTTAGATATTGATAATTATCATCACGATCGATAATTAGGTAATTATAACCAGCCCAATCAAAGGCATATTTAATCGTTAAATCATGGGGATTCACGAAAGTTAAATCTAAACTACTTAGGCTCATGTCTTTCGACCACAATAATCCAAAAGCCATTCCTGTTACAGCCATGAATATTTGATTAGCCCATCTATTTATATAAGTCTTGTTTTCATATACATATTCGTCAATTAAATAATCCTCGCCAAGATATTGCATAAGGGAAGTCATACAACTTGGAAAGGCAAAACTCTCATTAGTCCGATAATCAACATTTGACCCTACCTTAACGACATTCAAGATTTTCTTTAACAAACTATCATCCCCTAATTTCTCTAATTTAATTATATAGAACGATAGTTTGTTTGTAAAGAAATGTTCTAATTATATCTATATAATATTCATTATAACTCCTCTAAATGGAACTGTTTATAAAGTTCATAGAATCCATCTAGATTACGCATTAGGCAATCGATGATGCGGGGGTCAAAACTCTTGCCACTTTCACTCTTGAGTATTTCAATGGATTTTTCAAAACTAAAAGCATCTTTATAAGGTCTCTTACTAGTTAAAGCATCAAAAACAT
>JAAYWZ010000099.1 GCA_012516175.1 Bacilli bacterium | reverse complement strand
TTATTAATATACTTTTTACTAATACCTATTGTTTATAAAGTTGTTATCGCTATTGATTTTACAAAGATTTTTAAGAAATACCATGTAAACGAAATTAGATTATTCTATATTATAGTGGTTATTGTAATAACGAAGATTCTTGGTGACACAGTAGTAATGATTATTAATTATTTTAGAGAAGTTGCACTAACAATGTAGGAAAAAACTCAAAAAAATTTACAAATTTTTCTAGAAAATTGAATAATTGGAAATTCACCGTTCAAACTAATAACGAGGTGAGAACGGTGAAAGATAAACTAATAAACGTTGTATGGAAAAAAATCCAATCTTATTCTTTTGTCATCTTTCTAGCACTTATACTTGTCGCCTTCTTAATCATCGCTCAAGTCACTAAGAAGAATGACAAGGTACCAGTAAATAAAACTACACAAACAACGCAACAAACGAACCATGATAATAAAACCGATGAAATATTCAAACTGCCACTAGCTGAAGAAAGTCCAGAAATAATCAGGGACTACTATGATGTTGATGGAAATTTAGAAGACCAACTTAACTCCATTATTCAAGTAGGAAACACCTTCTATCCTAATAATGGGGTACATTACACTGTTGATGGTGAAACTGAATTCGAAGTATTAGCTGCTTTATCAGGTACTGTTAAACGAGTTGAACAAGATCCATTATTAGGTTATGTTGTTGAAATTGAACATTTATATGGCATGAAAACATTATATGCTAGTTTGGCATCAGTTAATGTGGCAGTAGGTGATGAAGTAGATCAAGGAGATGTACTAGGTGTAGCTGGTACAAATAATTTTGACCCTGAAAGTGGCGTACATGTTCACTTTGAGGTGTTAAAAGATGGTGTTAATCTCAATCCCCATGATGTAATTGGCACCAAGATAAGTGATTACGAATCTGAAAATGAATAAGATTAAGAAAAGGCCTTTAAATTGTCTATTAATTTAAAGGCTTTTTGATTTAGTAAGTAATTATCTAAGTATATTTTTAATCCCCCTAAAATATATTGAAGTAGGGGGAGAGTCTATGGATGAGATAATTCAAAATCGTGTACTCAGTGTAGCGGAAACCATTTTAAACACACAAGGGACAGTACGGAGTGTGGCTTTAATACATGGAGTTTCCAAAAGTACTGTTCATAAAGATTTAACAGACCGTTTGATTCAAATAGATAAACATTTGTATGAAAAGGTACGGGAATTACTAGAATATAACAAGTCGGTTAGACATCTCAGGGGCGGTAACTCCACTAGGATGAAGTACTTAAATAATCGACTTCACACAGAACCAAATCTTTTAACTCATAATTAACATTGTTGTTGGTTATGTCAATGATGTAATCAAGAAAATTTTGCACTTTATCTTCATCAATGCGATAAGTGAAACACACTTTTTCTAGATAGGTCCGATTAATTACCTCGTAACAAATTAGTTTATGTTCTAATAGCCCGATTAGTGAATAATCAAAATAAACATCTATTAAGCGCATACTTTTCTTTTCAATGATACCTGCGGCTTTTATCGCTTCACTAACAGCTTGACTATAAGCTCTAATTAATCCGCTAGCACCTAGTTTTATCCCACCAAAGTAGCGGGTTACAACCACGACAGTATCTGTTAAATTTGTTTTTCTTAATACCTCTATCATTGGGATACCAGCTGTGCCAGAAGGCTCACCATCATCATTTTGCTTCTGTATAAGTTTATTAGGACCAATGATATAACAAGAACAATTGTGCGTCGCATTATAGTGTTTCTTTTTAATTTGTTTAATGAAATCTATTGCCTCTTCTTCTGTTTCAGCACGGTTTATTTGCGCAATAAAGCGGGATTTATTGATGATGATTTCTACTTCGGTATATTGTTTAATGGCTAAATACATATTTATCACCTGTTTATATTATAATGGATGGATAAATATTTTCAAGGAATACTTTGATACATGAAGTTTGTCGAAAAATACTATACTTTTCCGAAATCAATATGATACAATAATGATTGTAGTAAAAAAAACATGATTATAGGTGATAAGTAATGAATAACGAAAAGATTGCCATTGTGACTGATAGTTCATCATCAATTGATTTTTTACCGCATAAACAATATGACAATATTTTTCTAGTACGCATGCCAATTCACTTTGGTAGCGATGAATATATTGATGGTGTGACAATCACAGTGGAAGAATTCTATGCACGCATCGATCAAGAAGATATCATTCCCACAACAAGTCAACCATCATTAGGTGAAACATTAGAACTATATGAAAAATTGCGTGATGAGGGATATACTGATATTATTCATTTACCGATATCACGGGGAATAAGTGGTTATTATCAATCGTTATTTGCGATTAAAGATATGATAACAGGTATTAATATCCATATCGTGGATACGAAATGTACTGCGGTTATTTTAGGATATATCGTATTAGAAGCAGCGCGTTTAACTAAAGAAAACAAATCTGTGCAAGAAGTATTAGAGTATTGCGATTATTTAGCCAATAATTATAAAGTTTACTTTATCGTTGATGATTTAAAATACTTAGTTAAGAATGGTCGATTATCGAATGCGGCAGGTTTTATTGGTAAAGTATTAAATATTAAGCCAATTTTAACATTTAATTATGAAGGGCAAATTATCGGAATTGAAAAAATCAGAACTAGGAAACGAGCTATTAGACATATCATCGACTTAATTCTAGAAGAGACTAAACAATATAAAAGGGTTCAATATTTAATGTCATATGCATATAATCCCCCATTAATTGAAGAACTTAAAGAAGCAACCAAGGAAAACTTTGATTTGAATGTTTTCTTTGAGAGTGTCATGCCTTCTGTAATCGGTGCACATGTAGGCAGTGGCATATGTGGTTTAGGTTATTTTATTCTAGAAAAGTAAATTTGAAAATGAATTGAACTCGGAAGAGGTTTTTTCATTTTTTATGATATAGAAAAAACTAATAATTAGTGCTAAAATTAGACTAGCACACTTAGGAAGAGTGATAACAATGGGTGGATTAATCAAACATAAAGCAATCTTACTAATTAATTTTCTTATATTTGGACTGATATTTGAAATCCTTACATTTTATAACTTAGGATTAAAACCTAGTTATTTAATTTTAGATATCTTGATATTCCTGATTTTTGGTTCAATTTTTTTCTTATTTAAATCTAATAAGTTAGCTTTTATCTATTTATTAGTTTTAATAACTCTACTTGATGTGTTATATGTGACTAATGTGACAATGATGAAAGTCTTTTATGATATTTTCTCTTTTGATAAGATTTTTCTTATTAATCTAGTTGATGATGTTTTTGATTGGCAATTTATCCCTATTAGCGATTTAGTTATTGGTATAATTATCTTTATTATCTATTTAGTTACCAATATTATTTACATTAAGGGAACTAAACATGTTAAATTAAACTTTTCATTCATTAAACGCCTTCAAATGTTTCTCGTAAGTTTCTTTACCTTAATCCTATTTTTTACTACGGGGGTTAATGTAGTATCAAAAAACATATATATAAATGGCAAACAATTTTCTGATGAGTTATATATAACTTCTCTTAAAAAAAGTGCCTTTCAACATTACGGGATGTTGACCTTTTATTATAAAGAAATTGAAACATTTTTAGGAGAAGAACCAAGAAAAATTGAAGTTCCTCCTTATGAACAACGGCAAACTGATTATTATGGTTTATTAAGAGGAAAGAACATTATTACTATAATGATTGAATCAGGACAAGAAATGGCAATTAATGAATATTTAACCCCTAATCTGTATCGGTTAAGGGAAGAAGGATTATATTTTGCGGAAAACTATAGTATAAACAAAACCAATGTCTCAGAACATATTGGAATTGCAGGTAACTATCCAACAATCAATTACTCCTTCTTAACAGACGAGTATAACCTACCCTTCACTTTACCGCATATCCTCAATGATAAATATGTGACAAGTTATTTTCATGATAATAATGGTGAGTTTTATTATCGTGATATCTTATTAAGACAATTAGGCTTTGAAAACATCTACCTACATGATGAATTGTTTCCAGAACCATTACCAAACTGGAATGGTAAATGGAGTTGGACAGGTAATTATACTCTAGATAGCTGGGCAGTAGAACGGATTATACCGTACATGATTAAAGAAGATGAGTTGTTTTATAGCTTCTGGACGACACTTTCGATGCATGGACCCTATAACGATAATGACTTAAGCAATCGCGATACTTTTGAAAGACTAGGGTATTTCTCTAAAATAGAAGAGATGGAAAACTTAGGATTATGGAGTAACCCTTTAAAAGGTGATGAAACAGGTGAATTTCAGTTTAAGTACTATCAGGCTGCGATGATGGATTTGGATGTGGCAGTTAAAAAAATCCTCGATGCCCTGACAGAAAAAGATCTTCTCGATGACACTATCATTATTCTCTATGGCGATCACCAAGCATATTATCACGATTTACATTTACGAAAGAGTAATTTAACCGCAACTGAATCATATCGGGTAGATTTATTGTATGATACAATCCTTTATATGTGGAATCCCACTTTAAACGAGGTATTTCAAGATAATCGTGTAATCACTACCTTTACTTCTCCCTATATTATTGTACCTACACTTTTAGATCTGCTTGGAGAAGAATATGATGCGAATTGGTACTTGAGTTTATCGGTCTTTGATAATGATTATTTACCAATCCTTTATTCCCACCAACAAAATGCTCTAATGAATCACCGTTTATACTCTATTGATGGTGAAACACTAATTTATAAAGCTGAGGATGTTACTGAAGCGGAAATCGAAACTTTCCTAAAGAACTGTCTAACAATCCTCGAAAGGCAAAATGAAATTAATAAACTCTATAAAATTAAGTAAGATTAAATCCTGCTAAACAGGATTTTTTCTTTTTTCTCGTAAATAAAAACGAGGTGATCATCTTGTTGAAGGAGTTTACCAGTTTAGCGACAAACAGTATTCCTGGAGTAATTAAACATGGAAACAAATATTACTGTAATCGTTGTGGAAATAGTAAACAAAAAGCTTTTTATCGCGATAGTTTAGGTGTCTATTGTCGGAATTGCCTTGTTTTTGGAAAAAGTGCCACTTATTCCACTATTAAAAGGGAAGAAACGATAATCTCAAGTACTAACCGATGTTGCTTAACTAAAGTTGTTCATTTATCTGATATGCAGAAACTTGCTTCGCAACACTGTGTTAATGCATATAAGAATAATAAGAATAGTTTAATCTATGCGGTTTGCGGAGCAGGCAAAACAGAGATTGTTTATGAAGTTATCTTAACCGCCCTAAATGAAGGTAAGGTAGTGGGATTTGCGACACCCCGTAAAGATGTAGTATTAGAACTCTATCCACGTTTTAAAAGAGATTTTTATCAGGTGGAAATTGTCGCACTATATGGGGGTAGTCAAGACAAAGGTAAGTTAGGTAATCTGTATATAACTACTACCCACCAACTTATCAATTTTTATCAATTCTTTGATTTAATTATTCTCGATGAAGTCGATGCCTTTCCATACTACAATAATAAGATGTTAGAAGGTTTTGTTCAAAAGGCAAAGAAAAGAGGAGCTCCCATCATCTTTTTAACAGCAACACCAACAAGAAAACTCCAATATCTGATGAAAAGAAAAAAACTCGATTATTTTATAATCCCTTTACGCTTTCATAGATACCCAATACCTGTTCCTCGGGTATCATTAACAACATCCACTATCCAAAAACTAAATAAAGGGGAGTGTCCTAAGAAAATTCTTGCTTGGCTTGCGAGTAAAAAACAGTGTGATAAGCAAGTTTTTGTGTTTGTACCCGATATTAAAAGTGGGTTAAACCTAGAAAAGATTTTAAAACCTCACTTTGCTTGTGAGTTTGTTCATGCAGAAAGTCCTGATAGAAAACAAAAAATCAGTGATTTTCGCTCCCGCAAATATCAGTTCATCATTACTACCACTATCTTAGAACGCGGAGTTACAGTTAGTAATGTTGATGTCTGTATAATTGGTTGTGATGCGGAAATCTTTGATGAACGAGCTATTGTCCAAATCGTAGGGCGGGCTGGGCGGGATAAGAATTATCCAACAGCTGACGTGGTCCTTTTTTGTGACTATTATACAAGAGAGATTAAAAGAGCTATCAGGCAAATCAAACGGATGAATAAGTTAGCGAAGAAGATGAAGTTGCTATTATGAGAGAATGTTTATATTGTCACCAATATATAGATAAATCAATGAGTTTTGCGTGTTTGTTTAACCAAGAAAAAGCTTATTTGTGTTCAGAGTGTGTTAGTAAACTAGAAAAAGTTCAAGGTGGATGTCGAAGATGCGGAAAGAAAACTACTGATGAAATATGTAGTGATTGTTTATATTGGCAGAGTTTACAAGATACTAATAAATATCTCGTTAATAATACATCTTTATATTACTATAATGATTTTGCGAAAGCCCTAATTCAACAACTCAAGTTTTTAGGTGATTGTAAACTGCTTTTAGCTTTTAAACCTGATATTCAAGCAATATTTAAGAAAGTTAAACATAATAATATCATCCTAGTCCCAGTTCCTTTACATGAAGAGCGGCTAGCTGAACGGGGTTTTAATCAGAGTTACCTCTTAGCTAAATTAATTAAACTTCCGATATTAGATATTGTTATAAGAAATGATAACACCAAACAAAGTAAAAAGAGAAAACAAGCAAGAATTGTAATAGATAATCAGTATCAATTAAAAGAAGAAGTTGATTTAACCAATAAGACCATTATTATCGTCGATGATATTTATACAACAGGTGCCACCATTCATAAAATTGCGCGATTATTCTTCAATTCAGGCGTAAAAAAGATCTATAGTTTCACATTATTTCGTAGTTGATGTCGATTAATGGGGAAGTAGATAAGCTGATTTTATGAAAAAGAGTTTGCCTTTTAAAGGCTATTGTATTAATATATAATTAAACTAATTTTTGGAGGTTGTAGGATGAGCAATAATATTGCTAGGGGTAAAGTAAAATGGTTTAATAATGAGAAAGGTTATGGATTTATCGAAACGGAGAATATCACAGGGGATATTTTCGTACATTATTCTCAAATCGTCGCTAAAGGTTATAAGACGTTACAAAAAGATCAAATGGTTGAATTTGAACTTGTGCGAGGGGATAAAGGGTATCAGGCTAATAATGTGATTAAGTTATAAATTTTGGGTAAATTTCTTCTTAAAATACTCAACTTATGCTACAATAAAAGTACCAAGATAAAAAGGAGTTGTTGAGTATGAGAACGAATTTTCGTGGTAAAAATGGTTTTGTCTTCACTGAAGCTATTGAAGACTACATCAATGAAAAATTAAAACGCATCAGTAATTATTTCACTCGTCCAGAAGATCTCGAAGCTAGAGTCGTCTGTAGTGTTCAACGAGAAGACCAAACTGTAGAGATTACCATCCCGACCAAGCATCTTGTCTTGCGGGCGGAAGTGACGCGTGATGACTTGTATGCAGCCGTTGATTTCGCCATTGATAAGTTAGAAACCCAAATTCGCCGTCACAAGGACAAAATCAACTCCCTCTATCGGCAAAGAGAAGGAATTGCCCAATTCTTCAAGTCAAATGACGAACTTGACTTAAAAGGGTTACAAGCAGAAATTGTCGGTAAGAATCTTGTCAGAAACAAGAAGATTGAACTAACACCAATGACTGCTGAAGAAGCCGCAATGCATATGGAATTAACTGACCATGATTTCTATGTTTTCTTAGATGTAGAAACAGGGAAACCATCAATTATCTATAAACGTCATGATGACGACTATGCAGTGATTCAAACAGAATAACCTAATGCCTACATTTGTAGGCATTTTTTATTTAGGGTTGTTGTTTCTTGCTGATTTGTTTTATAATGAAAGTAAATGATTTGTGTAGGTGGTTATATGCGGATATTACATACTGGAGATTGGCATATTGGTAAAATTATCAATGATTTTTCACTTTTAGAAGATCAACGCTACATATTTCAACAACTATATCAGATTATTGAAGAAGAAAAGCCTGATTGTATCGTGATTGCGGGAGATATTTATGATCGTTCCATTCCACCCAAAGAAGCAGTATTACTCCTTGATGAAGTCCTTACCACACTTTGTACAAAATACAAATTACCAACCCTTATTATTTCTGGTAATCATGACAGCGAAGAACGTTTAAGTTTTGGTAGTAAAATCCTTGAAGCAAGCAATCTTTATATCGTAGGTGAGATTACCCAAGATATAAAGAAAATAAGTCTTCATGATGAATATGGGGTTGTAAATTTCTATCTCCTACCTTATGCACATCCGATAATTGTTAGTAATGTTTTTAATGAAAAGATACGTGATCATGATGAAGCGTTTGGATTAATCATGAGTAAACTAAAAGAAAATTTTGATTCAGAAGCAAGAAATGTACTAGTAACCCATAATTATATTGTCACAAATCCCGATGATATGTTGAAATCGGATTCTGAACGTAGTATTTCCATCGGGGGTACTGAGTATATCGATGTCAATAAAGTATTAGATTTTGACTATGTCGCTTTAGGACATTTACACAAACCCCAAAAAGTTAAGGAAGATTATATTCGTTATAGTGGCTCAATTTTGAAATACTCATTCTCGGAATGTGACATTGATAAGGGTGTTGTCATTGTTGATATTAAAGAGAAAGGCAACATCAAAATTAAGATGAGAACCTTGACACCATTAAGGGAAATGTTAATCTTAAAGGGGAAACTACAAGAATTAATTAGTCCAAGTACTTATGAACATATAAATAGGGATAGTTATATTCGTGCTGACTTAACTGATACAATTGATTTATATGATCCTTTATCAACGCTAAGAGCAATCTATCCTAATATCATGCAAATTCAACGGGTCATTAACTTGAATCAGACTACAAGTAGGACGAAAGCTAGCGAAGGTTTTCAAAATAAAAGCAAATTAGATCTATTTAAAGAGTTTTATCAAGAAATGACTGCATTATCACTTGATGAAGATAAAGAGAAGGCCTTCATAGACATCTTGAATGAAGGGGAGATGGATGTATGAAACTCTTAAAACTAACACTCTCTGCTTTTGGTCCTTATAAGGATAAAGAAGAACTTGATTTTAAACCGATTAATGACAAGTTATTATTCTTAATCACAGGACCAACAGGGTCAGGTAAAACAACCATCTTTGACGCAATTTGTTTTGCCTTATTCGGTGAAGCTAGTGGTGAAAGTAGAGAAAGTGATTCTTTAAGAAGTCATTTTGCCTCTCCTGATGAGGAAACCTATGTAGAATTAGAATTTAGTTTAAGGGATACAATTTATACTATTTGGAGAAGTCCTAAGCAAGAGATAAGTAAAATAAAAGGTAGTGGTACAAGAGTAAAAGGACCTGAAGTTTGGCTAAAGACCAATAGAGGGGAAATGTATGTTGGTTATACAGAGGTCAATGAAAAAGTTGAAGAAATATTAGGTATAAATAAGAAGCAATTTCGGCAAATTGTGATGTTACCACAAGGGGAATTCAGAAAACTTTTAGAAGCTAATAGTAGAGAGCGGGAAGAAATCTTTCGCAATATCTTTAGGACTGAAGAGTATAAGTTGATTCAAGACAAGTTAAAGAATCGTGCTAGGGTTTTAGAAATGGAAGTTGAGCACCATAAGAAAGTCATCGATAGTTATGTAAGTAATATTCAAGTAGAGCATCAAAAAGAATTAGAGATACTTATTAGTGCAAAAGATAAGAATTATGAAGAAATTATAACCCAGTTAAAACAAGAGAATAGTGCTGATGAAATAACCTTTAATAAAATTAGTGAGATTATTAAAGCAACTGAACAATTAATATATGATTTAACCACTGAATATAACCAAGGACTTCAAATAAATGAAAAATTTAATCGGCAAGAAAGTTTAAAAAACGAAGTTATAGAACTTAAAAATAAAGAAGAAGATATTAAGAAACAGAGAATATTGGTTGAGAAGATTCGAATTGCACAAAAAATCAAACATCTTTAAGAAAGATTAAAAGAAATAAATAAGGAACTAAATAAATTAACTGAGCAACTAAGTCAAGATAAAGTAGAGAAAGACAAGTTAAAAGAAACTTTAAATCAAATTAAAACTCAACTAACACAAGCAAAACAAGAGTATGATAAACTTGATAAGTATAATGAGTCGTTAACTTTATTAAAGGATAAACGTACCAAATATCAACAATATGTAACTGATTTGGCAAATTTCCAACAAGTAGAAAAAGCACATCAAGATTTGAAACTAGAACTTGAAGGATTAAAAGAAGATATTAAGAAGACAAATGACGATATTACCCAAACGAATCAGGAATTATCAAGATACTTAGATATTGATGAGAAATATACTACTAATTCATTAGCGATATACAATAAAGAAAACTATTTAAAGAGCTTAAAGCAGGATAAAGCATTACTAGAAGATATTTTAACTCACCAAGCATCTCTTTCAGAATTATACATCTCTTATGATGAGAGTAAGCTAGAATATGAAAAAACATATCATCACTATAACGAGCAATTAGAGTTATATTTAAGAAGTCAAGCGGGGATCTTAGCACAACATCTAGAAGTTAATAAACCATGTCCAGTGTGTGGCTCCACTGTTCATCCCAAAAAAGCGGTATTATTAGAAAATGTTTTAAGTAAAGATGAGCTAGATGAATTAAAAGATGAGCTAACAAATAAAGAAAAGACTTACAAAGACAGTGAAATTGAGTTAAGAAAAACACTGAATTCACTAAAAGAGAAGAAACAATCATATCAAAAAAACCATGCTTTACCAAGTGAAGAATTTACTGCAGATCTGTTATTGGATGAAACAGTGGAACTAATTAGAAGAGAAACTACTAATCTTGAGAACTTAGAACAAGAACTTAAAAACTTAGAAAAGACAAAAAAACTCAAGTTGGAATTAGAAGGTAAGAAAAAGGAACTTGAGGATAAATTAAATGATATAAAGGATAGACTAGATGAAAAAACTAGAGAGTATAATGAAAATGATAAAAAATACGCAGTTTTAAAAAGTGCACTTGATAAAGTTAAACAAGAACTTGGAGAATATGACAATGAAGAAGTAATCGAAAATGCTATAAAAGATTTAGAAAGCACAATTAAAGTAATAAGAGATAGCTACGAAATACTTCAAAAGGATGAACTAGATTGTCAAGCAAAAATAGTGAAACTGGAAACGAGAATTGCTTATCTAAATGCGGAAATTGAAGATAATAAGTCTACCTTAGATATGACACAGAGAACATTTAATGATAAATTAGCTGAAAACCAATTTATTAATTATGAAGAATATCAAGCAGTTATTAAGTTAGAAGAATTCTTAGATACATATGAAGATGAAATAAGTAAATATTATGAAGATTATCACCATAAGACACAAAGCCTTGCTGATTTAAATAAAGAGTTACTAAACCTTACTCCAGTTAATCTTGATTTGATAATGCAAAAGTTAACTGAAACGAAAACAAGACTAGAAAATCACAACAACCAAAAGAACATTGTTTATGCAAAACTCCAAAGTAATAAACGATTACTAAACACTATTAAGATAACTTATGATGAAATGCTTAAGAAAAAACAAGAGTTTGGAATTATTAGTGATCTTGCCAAAGTGGCTAATGGTGATAACCCGCAAAAAGTAGCGTTTGAACGTTATGTTTTAGCAGCTTATTTCGAAGATATTATTAATGCGGCTAATCAGAGATTAACCATAATGACTAATAATCGTTATTACCTAAAACGTAAAGATGAGAAAGGTAAAGGTAGAGCACAACAAGGGTTAGATTTAGAAGTGGAAGATCTATATACTAGTAAGAGTAGGGATGTTAGTACCTTATCAGGTGGAGAAGCCTTTATGGCATCATTAGCCCTTGCATTGGGGTTAGCTGATGTGGTGCAAAGTTATGCAGGTGGAATTCAACTAGATACTATATTTATTGACGAAGGGTTCGGTACTCTTGATCCTGAGAGTTTAGATCAAGCAATTAATACCCTATTATCGCTGCAAAAACAGGGGCGACTTATCGGTATCATCAGTCATGTCCAAGAATTAAAAGAACGCATAGATGTAAAACTTGAAGTTATACCTAGTAAATTTGGAAGTAAGGCGAAATTCGTCTATTAACGACATAATTGCTATATATTTTTTAAAATCTGTCTCCTGTGATACGAGAAAACATACTTTTTACAAATTTTGGTTATAACAGAGAATGTTTGTTATAATGTAGTTGAACTTAGCAAGGAGATAGATAATATGGATCAAAAGCTTATCTCTGCCCTTAGTATTTTGAATTCTTATAAGACAACTGAAGATGTGATTATGAAAGATGGTTCGATACTAATCCATCGGTTAAAAACAGCAAGCCCCCTGGGTTATTTACATAAAATTTACTCTCCTTTAACCATTAAACATTTGGAGAAGATCGAATCCTTATTAAGAACCTCGTTATCACGGGAATATCGCGATTTTCTTCTCCGGTTTAATGGTTTGGATGCCTTTAATGGTGAAATATCTATTTTTGGATTAAGACTAAGGGAAAGTGGTGGTTACTTTAAATCCACCTTACAGCCTAATGACATTATTATTCAAAACCTTGGTCGTAACCAAAAAGATGGTTATATCCAAATCGGCACCTATAAAGAGTTTGATGTGTTAATGGCTAAGGATGGCAGCGATAAGGTTTATGTAATCGATAAGGATGATATCTTGGAATATCCCTCCTTCTATGATTGGTTATATGAAACCATTAGTTATTTAGATGAAGAACATCAAAATAATGCATTCAAAAAATCCCAAATTAAGGCGCCCCTATTATTTAATATATATAGACTCTTCTAAATAAAAAAGTGACTGTGACAAAAGAAAGTTACAGTCCTTTTTTATTTATTCATTAAAAATATCACTTAATAAACTTGTATAATGATGGTAAAAAATGATATTATATAGTGTGATAGTTATTAATCCATGATATTAATTGCTGTAGCAGTTTTACAAAGGAGGGTAAAACATGGCTGGACTATTAAAACGTTTATTTGATTCAGGTTATCGGGAACTTAAACGTGTAGAAAGAATTGCTGACAAAATTGATGCCTTAGCACCAGAAATGAAAAGTTTAAGCGACGAAGCGCTTAAAAATAAAACTAATGAGTTTAAACAACGGTTAGCGAATGGTGAAACTTTAGAAGATATCCTTGTAGAAGCTTTTGCAGTTGTAAGAGAAGCATCTACTCGGGTGTTGGGACTAACACCATTCTATGTCCAATTAGTTGGGGGATTAGTGCTTCACTATGGTAACGTAGCCGAAATGAAAACTGGTGAAGGTAAAACCCTTACTGCTACTATGCCTGCCTATTTAAATGCCTTAGAAGGTAAAGGTGTGCATATCGTTACCGTTAACGAATACCTCGCTAAACGGGACGCGGAAGATATGGGAAGGCTCTTTAATTGGTTAGGACTTACTGTTGGCTTAAACTTACATGCGATGAATCGAGAAGAAAAACAACAAGCGTTTAGTTGTGATATTACTTATACTACAAATAATGAATTAGGTTTCGATTATCTCCGCGATAATATGGTTATTTATAAAAAAGATATGGTATTGCGGGGTTTAAATTATGCGATCATCGACGAAGTAGACTCAATCTTAATTGATGAAGCAAGAACACCACTCATTATTTCTGGTGGTAAGAAACGCAATGCGAATTTATATCGGGCTGCTGATGCTTTTGTTAAGAGTTTAACACCAGAAGATTATGATTATGATATTAGAACACGAAATGTTCAATTATCAGAACAGGGTGTAGCGAAAGCAGAAAAAGCATTCAGTATTGCTAATCTTTTTGATGTTAATCATGCAGTGTTATTACACCATATCAACAATGCCTTAAAAGCTAATATCGTGATGCAAAGAGATGTGGATTATGTCGTCCAAAATGGTGAGGTTATCATCGTAGACCCCTTTACGGGTCGTTTAATGCATGGTCGGCAATGGAGTGAAGGCTTACATCAGGCGGTTGAAGCTAAAGAAGGCGTCAAGATTAAAGAAGAAACTATGACGCTAGCGACGATCACCTTCCAAAACTTCTTCCGGATGTATAATAAACTTGCTGGTATGACAGGTACTGCTAAGACAGAAGAAGAGGAATTCCTCGATATTTACAACATGTATGTTGTTGAAGTCCCTACTAATAAGCCAGTTATCCGGATTGATGATGAAGACTTAATTTTCGCAACCAAAGATGCCAAATACAAAGCATTAGTAGCGGATGTTTTAGAACGCTATAAGAAGGGGCAACCGGTGCTTATTGGTACTATTGCGGTTGAAACATCAGAACTTATTTCGGAATATTTACGCAAAAAAGGTATAAAACATAATGTCTTAAATGCTAAGAACCATGAGCGTGAAGCTGAAATTATCGCTCATGCTGGTGAAATGCATGCTGTCACCATCGCCACTAACATGGCTGGTCGTGGTACAGATATTAAATTAGGACCAGGTGTTGTTGAGTTAGGTGGACTTGCTGTCCTAGGTACAGAACGGCATGAATCACGTCGGATTGATAATCAGTTAAGAGGACGTTCTGGTCGGCAAGGTGACCCTGGTTATTCTCGTTTCTATTTATCATTAGAAGATGATTTGTTAAAACGCTTTGGTTCTGAACGTCTTCAAGCTATGTTAGGTCGTTTAGGCTTAAAAGGTGATGCAGCGATTCAACATCGTTTAATTAGTAAGAGTGTTGAATCAGCGCAAAAACGGGTTGAAGGCAATAACTATGATGCCCGGAAAACTTTACTACAATATGACGAAGTTATTGGTAAGCAACGGGAAATCATTTATCATCAACGTCAGCAAATTCTTACATTAGATGATATTAAACCAATCGTTGAAAACATGTTCTTAGAAGCATGTCGTAATATTGTTTATCGCTATTTAACAGTAAGTAAGAAAGATGAAGGTTACGAAGAAAGTCTAAATAAATTAGTTACTTACTTTAATAATACGATATTTGGACCCAGCGCTTTTAAAGTAAGTGAGATAGAGAACCTTGATATTGAGGAAATTGTAGATTTCTATTATAAAAAAGCACTAGATATTTTGAATTGGAAGGAACACTCCTTCGAACCTGAAGTCTTTAAAGAATTCTTAAAAGTAATTGTATTAAGAATCGTTGATATGCGGTGGATGGACCATATCGATATGATGGATGCGCTCCGCCAAGGTATTGGACTTGTAGCTTATGGACAAGGTAACCCATTACTTCAATACCAACAAGAAGGCTTTGAAATGTTCAATAATATGGTAGCATCCATTAATGAAGATGTCTTAAAATACGTCATTAGAGCGCAAGTTCAAGATAATCTCCAACGTGAAGAAGTGGCTAAACCAATTGCTGCTAAATCAGGTAAAGAAGATGAAACGCAAAAACGTGAACCTATGCGTAAAACGCAAAAAGTTGGTCGTAATGACCCCTGTCCATGCGGTAGTGGAAAGAAATATAAACAATGTTGCGGTGCATAAAATCTTACCCTTGAGATTCTCAAGGGTTTTTTAAAGGTGGTATTATATGGATTTACTAGAAATTAAGCAGAAGTTTCGTCAATTAAAAACCGATTTTGAAGATATCTTAACATACTTTCATCAAGAAGAAATCGAACAAGAAATCCACAAATTAACGGAAAGTATGCTCGAGGCTAACTTCTGGAGCAATCAGCGTGAAGCGAAAAAAGTTATTGACCAAAAGAATTATTTAACAGAAAAATTAGAAACTTTCCAAAGTATTAACCAAAAAGTTGAGGATATTGAAGTTGGTATTGATTTATATGAAGATAGCGAAGATTCTGATTTGCTTAAGGACACGGAAAAGTTAATAAAGCAATTAGAGAAAGAAATAAATCAGTTTGAGATAAGTATCTTACTATCTGGTCCTTACGACCAAAACAATGCAATTTTAGAAATTCATCCTGGTGCTGGAGGCACAGAAAGTCAGGATTGGGCTGAAATGCTCCTTCGAATGTATATGCGTTATACGGAAAAAATGAACTTTAAAGTAGAAGTATTGGATTATCTGGCTGGTGAAGAAGCAGGAGTGAAAAGTGTCACGTTACTAGTTAAAGGGTTAAACGCTTATGGTTATTTAAAAAGTGAACAAGGTGTGCATCGGTTAATCCGTATCTCACCTTTCGATTCCTCTGGTAGACGCCATACTTCTTTTGTTAGTGTTGATGTGATACCAGAGTTTGATGAAGATATCGAAGTGGAAATCAAAGACGAAGATTTACGGATTGACACTTTCCGTTCAAGTGGTGCTGGTGGACAACATGTCAATACTACCGATTCCGCTGTAAGGGTTACCCATCTACCCACTGGAATAGTTGTTACATGTCAGAACGAACGAAGTCAGATTGCGAACCGTGAAGCAGCTATGCGGATGTTAAAAGCTAAATTATATAAAATCGAACTAGAGAAACAACAAGAAGAACTTATGAGTATCCGCGGCGAACAAAAGGATATTGGTTGGGGTAGCCAAATCCGCACTTATACTTTCCACCCTTATTCCTTGGTTAAAGATCATCGTACCGGTACTGAAACAGGGAATATTCAAGCGGTGATGGACGGGGAAATCGATGATTTTATCTTCGATTTCTTGAAACAAAAGGTTAAAAAGTAAGGTGATACTAATGAAGAAACTAAATGTATTAATTAGTTGCTTGGTATTTGTTTTAGGTGTTGTGGTAGGGATACTCGGTATGAGTATCCATAATTCTCTTAGCGAGGATACTAAAACCACCACTACAACGAAACAAGAACTATCAGTTGAAGAGGAAATCCTCAATTTAATTAGAGAAATTTCATTATATTATACAAATGATGATGTACTTCTTGAAGGTGCATTAAAAGGCATTGTTGCAAGCCTTGATGATCCTTTTTCAAGTTATATGAACTTAAAAGAATATGAAGAGGTTGATAATCGCTTAAACCAAAAATTTTATGGAATCGGTGTGGGTGTAACTCAAGTTGGACCATATCCTATGATTGTGCGCATTTATGAGGATTCACCAGCAGAGCAAGCAGGGCTTCAAGTTGGTTATCGGATTAAAACCGTTGATGGTACAGATGTTAAAGACCTTTCTGTCGACGATGTGGCAGCATTAATTAGAGGACCAGAAAATACGGAAAGAGTAATTGGTGTTTTTACAACGAATCCTGATGAAGTTACTACCTATAATATCATCATTAAGAAAGTAGATGTAAAAACCGTAAGTTATGATTACTTCACTATTAATGATAAAAAGGTAGGTTATTTAAAGATTGATTCCTTTATGGAAAACACACCTAAAGAAGTGGAAAAAGCAATGGAATATCTCGAAGGAGAAAGAATTGACCATCTAATCATTGATGTGCGAAGTAACCCCGGTGGCTTACTCTCTTCTGTCCGTAGTACATTAGACTATTTTATCAATATGGATGAGCCTTTCATGTATGCTGAATATCGCGATGAAGTATTAGATGAATACAAACTCTTTAATGTATATACCCATGAAGTAACTTACGATATTAAAGTCTTGATTGATGAAAATAGTGCCTCAGCAGCAGAAATCTTCGCTGCAGTTATGAATGAGATTGGTCACTATGACTTGTATGGAAAAACAACCTATGGTAAAGGTACAATGCAAGTAACTTACCCTGTGCAGGGTGTTCATTTTGTGAAAATTACAACGGCTAGATGGTTGACTCCAAGCAAACAATGGATTCACGGTAAAGGGGTTAACCCTACAATTGAAGTAGAACAAGAAGGTTACCAAAACCTAGCGTATATTAATGGCTTTGAAACTATTGAGTATGATCATGTCGGCGAAGCAATAAAACATGTACAAATACTGCTAAATTGTTTGGGTTATGAAGTACGTAGTGATGGTTATTTTGATAATGATACCTTAGAGGCAATCAAGGATTATCAAAATTCTAAAGGTTTAGAGGTAACTGGCGTTGTTGATCATGCGACTGCTTATTATCTCAATCTTGATTTATTTAGTTATATAGGTAATAAAGAATTTGATACCCAGTATCAAAGAGTGTTAAGTGATATTTTAGGTTCATAAAATTGCTAAATGAGACCTTCTTTAATAGAAAGTCTCATTTATTTTTTGAAAAAAACACTAAAATCAATTATATTAACAAGATTTTCATGAGATGATATAATTAGAGAGACTAGTGAGGTGAATAATCATGCATAAATTTGAATTAGTCTCTAAATTTAAACCAACTGGGGACCAACCCCAGGCTATTGATAAGTTAGTAAAAGGGATAAAAGAAAAAAAGCGTGAACAAGTGCTCTTAGGAGCTACTGGTACAGGTAAGACATTTACCATATCGAATGTGATTGCGCAAATCAATAAGCCAACTTTAGTATTAGCTCACAATAAAACCTTAGCAGGACAATTATACTCTGAGTTTAAGGAATTCTTTCCAAATAATGCGGTTGAATATTTCGTAAGTTATTATGATTATTATCAACCAGAAGCTTATGTGCCTAGTACTGATACTTATATAGAAAAAGACGCTAGTATCAATGATGAGATAGATAAACTGCGTCATAGTGCTACAAGTGCCTTATTAGAACGCAATGATGTTATCATCGTGGCTAGTGTTTCCTGTATTTATGGTTTAGGGGACCCAGAAGAATATCGAAACATGGTAGTTTCCTTACGTGTTGGTATGGAAATTGAACGCAATAAGTTATTGAGCGAATTAGTAAGGATTCAGTATATACGTAATGACTTTGATTTTCATCGAGGTACTTTCCGTGTACGTGGTGATGTAGTAGAAATAATACCTGCGTCTCTTGAAGAAAACTGTATCAGGGTGGAATTCTTTGGTGATGAAATTGAACGCATCAGAGAAGTGGATGTCCTAACAGGAGAAGTCATAGGTGACCGTCAACATGTAGCTATTTTCCCTGCCAGCCACTTCGTTACAAGTGATGAAAAACTCGCCAAGGCTCTAGAAACCATTAAAAAAGAATTAGAAGAACGGTTAAAGGAACTTCGCGATAATGGACGTTTATTAGAAGCACAAAGGCTTGAACAACGTACCAATTATGATCTTGAAATGATGAAGGAGATGGGGTTTTGTTCAGGTATTGAAAACTATTCAAGGCATTTAACAGGACGAAAACCAGGAGAGCCCCCTTATACTTTACTTGATTATTTTCCCGATGATTGGTTACTAGTAATCGATGAATCTCACGTTTCTCTTCCCCAAGTCAGAGGGATGTATAATGGTGACCGTTCAAGAAAAATGACCCTTGTGGAATATGGTTTTCGTTTACCTAGTGCTTTAGATAACCGTCCTTTAACTTTTGAAGAGTTTGAACAAAAGATTAATCAAGTAATATATGTTTCCGCTACACCGGGTGATTATGAACTAGCAAGGTGTGATGAAATTGTTGAACAAATCATTCGTCCAACTGGTTTATTAGACCCACTTGTAGAAGTAAGACCTACTGTCGGACAAATTGATGATTTAATCGAAGAAATCCGTAAGCGGATTGAAAGAAATGAACGTGTGCTAGTAACAACCCTAACCATAAGCATGGCAGAAAAATTAACTGACTATTTCCAAGATATTGGGCTGAAAGTTGCTTATTTACACAATGAAGTTAAAACCTTAGAAAGAATTGAAATTATCCGTGATTTACGATTAGGCAAATATGATGTATTAGTAGGAATTAACCTCTTAAGAGAAGGATTGGATCTTCCTGAGGTATCTTTAGTTGCTATCTTAGATGCTGATAAAGAAGGTTTTCTACGAAGTTATCGTTCCCTAATTCAAACGATTGGTCGTGCGGCTCGAAATGTTAATGGGCAAGTAATCATGTATGCTGACCATATCACTGACTCAATGCGCCAAGCTATTGATGAGACTAATCGTCGCCGTCGTATTCAAGAAGAATACAACCGCGAACATAATATTATTCCGCAAACTATTAAAAAGGATATTCGTGATGTTATTAGAGTAACTCAAGCAGTAGAAGAAGAAACGGAAGGAAAGAAACCATTCAAAGATTTATCACCATTAGAAAAGAAACGTATTATCGAAAATCTTGAAAAAGAAATGAAAAAAGCAGCGCGTGAACTTGATTTCGAAACGGCTGCCTCAATTAGAGATTTATTATTTGAACTTAAAGCAGAAATGGAATAAAAAGAGGAGATACTTTAGTTTATTATTTGGGTAGTATGACGATAATTGATATAGTCAATCTTCTTCCTGTTGATTTTAAAAATTGCTGCTCCATATACGGGTGAAGGTTGATCTGCATAAATAATACAGTAGTTTACTAATAAAGTTGATTTATCACCTTTAATACTATTAAGTAATGAAACTCTTTCAATTCGGTTCTTATGGACCATTTCTTTGAAGTACTTCGTCACATTTACTTTGCCAATTAGTGTTTGATTACTTGATAATAGTAAACAATCATCTTTAAATAGACGTTCTAAATTATCAATATTCTTATTTTGGGTTGATAAACGAGAAAAGAATTGACAGACAACATTGATCATCGCGGTCGTTACTTATGTAACTACCCCCCTTTTTATTAATATTTAATTTACCTCCACCTAAATT
>JAAYWZ010000207.1 GCA_012516175.1 Bacilli bacterium | reverse complement strand
GTCGCACCCCTTTTTATTCCTTTCTTATATTTGTTTTGTTATGCATCTTTTTTAAGGGAAAGAATTTAAAATTAAAAAGAATGACGATTCTTTATATTTTTATTGTATTTATAATATTATATGTTTACCTTAGTATAAATTCCCAGACATTTTCGAATTTAAACATTTTAACTTCTGGACGACTTGCAAGAAACAATAAATTTATTTTTGATTTATCGCCAGGGGAGTTTTTACTAGGAGGATATGGAGGAAGAATTACTTTGGATAATTCGTTTCTTAGATTTTTAAGAAATTTTGGCATATTGTTCCTGCTACAATTCTTTTTTGTACTGTTTTTTTCAAATAAAAATAAACAATTTGATTATAGGGAATCTGCTTTCCTAATAACTATGCTAATATTTGGCATTTTTGAATCTGTTCTTGTATCACCTGGTATTCCTGTATCCATTTTATTTTGGTATCTAATTTTATAAAAATTACGAAAAATATGTGGGTCTTCGCATTGTTAGTTGGCTAATGCAATTGCAAGCAATAAGAATTTAGTAGTTGGAGACTTGTTTGAAACATTTATAAACAGGTTAAAAACATTAGATGTGAAATATGCTTTAACTTCATTGGATTACGATGCCTGGCCAAATTTCATGGCCGCTATAAAATACAGTGAAATAAATAATATACCTACGGTAGGCAGTTAATTGGAGTACTGCTTTTTTGGGTTCCGAGATCAATGTGGCCAAGCAAACCCATAGGCTCTGGGGCCTTTGTCGCTGAAAATATGTTAATGACAAGATATGATTTTTGGTATACTAATATCTCTATGCCATTTCCGGGAGAAGGATATATTAATTTTGGCATCATTGGTGTAATTCTATTTGCTTTTATCTTGTCATTAGTTTCTAAACTGACCGATGAATTTTATAAGTATAACGATCTAAGATTAATTTTATCATTGTATGTCAGTTTTCATATGGTCTTCATGCTTAGAGGAGACTTAATGTCTAGTTTTGCTTACTTAGTCGGTATTTTGCTTGCAATATTTTTTGTGCCTTTATTTTTGAATAGGTTAAATTATAAGGCTTCAAAGATCAAATGAAAAAATAAAAATTGTACATTGTTAAGAAAAAACGCCCCTCCTTTTGCAAAAATTTTAATAATTTTATTTTTAATACTTATAGGGTTCACTTACAAAAAGTTTGAGAAGAAATAAAATATTAACATATGGGCAAAGGATTAAATAATCTGGTATCATTTAAAAAACCACAAATATAAAGACACTATTTTGGATTAAAATGGAGGAATTAATAAAGATGAAATTTCTTTTCTTAGTAAATTCTGCACCGTATATATCGGAGTTCTTGGGCCCTTTATCAAAAGCACTAATGCCCAGAAAGCACGAAGTAATTTTATATTTGAACTCGGAATATGCAAAAAAATATTATTTAAATTATTACGAAGAAAAATCAAAAATCTATGAAAGAAATATTATGAAGATGAACAAGGTTCCTATTGACAGTAACTTCACGTGGAAGAATTTTTTTGAAACATGGGATAGGTATAAACATTTTAACCTTTTTAATGAATATTCATATGCTTCGATTAATATAGAAAAAACTTATTCTGATATTTCATTTTTAATAGAAAAGGAAAAACCTGACTTTATTATTAGTGAACCACCCGCAAATGTTCTTACTGAAATTGCTTACTTCCTATCAAAAAAATATAATGTCAAATATTTGGGGTTTATACAGTCTAGATTTCCGCAGAGGATAGATATATATG
>JAAYWZ010000007.1 GCA_012516175.1 Bacilli bacterium | reverse complement strand
TTTTAGATTAATAGCAACATCTAAAGATAAAGTTTCATTAAATAAAAGTGTAATTTTTGTATCTGGATTAAGTCGAAAAATACCTGATAATAATGTTAATTCTTTTGGTTGGGGTAATAATATCATAAACATAACCTCACTATTTAATAGTTTGTATTTACTTCGCCTACATTATAACATCAAGTATTATTAATGTGTAGTGGGTAACTCTAATTTTGCAACTTTATTTAAAAATAGTGCACAAAATTGTTGAAATTTCATGTGCAATAATATATACTATTTACGAAAAAGTAATTTTTCAATAAAGTTTCAAAATTCACAAAGGGGCTAAAATCATGCACACTGTTAAAGGCGAAACCCAAAGTATAGCGAGGGAAATCAATCGTAAACTTGTGATCGATTTACTTCGCAAACATGAGTTATCATGTACAGATATGGCGGGTATCTTAAATTTAAGCCATACAGCGATTGCGAAAATTTTGAGAGAACTTGAGAGTTATGAAATAATTGTTAGCTCTAATAAGGTAATCTCTAATGGAGCGGGACGCAGAAAACTCAACTATGCGTTAAATGTGGATGTGGGAATAGTCGTTGTAGTGAATTATGCTCAGAAGCAACTACTTGTTGTTGATATTAAAGGAAACATCCTTTACCGCACAACGATGGAACCAGTAGAAAAAATTAATATCAGTTATATTAACGAGACCATCACACTAATAAAAGATGTCCTTAACCAAAGATTCAGCAAGTCGCAGTTGTTGTCTATCTGTATCGCCACCATCGGTATGGTTCATCCCGAGACAAACGAATTTATTTATGCACTGAATATCGAAGATTATCGTAACATCAACTTAAGAAAGATCTTCAAAGAACATTTTGATACAGAAATCTGTGTCAAAAACGACATCAATTTAGCCTTATTAGGGGAAAAACAAGCTGGTTACCTTGCGGCAAATTATACGAATGGTATTGCGGTGTATATTGAAGATTCTGTCGGTAGTGGACTCATGCTTAATAAAGGACTGTATGAAGGTAGCCGTGGGTTCGCAGGTGAAATCGGGTTGTTTACCTATGAAACGGGTGAACGGTTGGAAAAATTGGTTTCATGCAAAACAATCATGCAGAAATTGAACCAATCTGGTCCTAAAAAATACACTGATTTTGATGATGTGGCTAACGATTATATTAATGGTAATCCATTAGTTGAGCAAATCGTTAATGACTCAGTTGTAGTACTCGCTAAATCCTTCAAGAACATCTTAGAACTCCTCGATTTAGATATCATTGTGTTAACAGGAATGATTACTAAACTAGGGTATAAGTACCTTGAACAAATTCGTAACTTCATCGCTCAATATGAATACTTAAGTTGTGAAATTGTTTTTTCAAAACTAGGCAACGAAGTAATCAATATTGGAGCAATCAATGAAGGAATAACGATGGGAATTAATAAGATTATCGAGGATCGGAAATGTAGTATTTCCGCTTAAATTTATGTAACTCATGTAAGCGCTTAAATTTTTCAGCAAAAATTGGAATTTTGCTTTAACTACTGAATTATTAATTTCTGGTAAATCAGCATGAAAACTACTTTTCTTGATGATTTGTGATATAATCAGATTACTTGTCTTAAAAGGAGGATAATTAAATGAAAATTAAACATATTTTTCTAACACTTGTAACACTTGTGGGCATAGCAGTTCTTAGCTCATGTGGAAACAAATTCATTAGATATACAGGTGAAACAATTGATAAAACCAAGACACAATTGTACATCGGTAACTTTGATGGTGGATTAGGTCATGACTGGTTAGAAACTGTTGCTGCTTTATACGAAGAAAAGAATCCAACAATTCAAATTATCATTAACAATGAAAAAGATATGTACAGTGACTCTAACCTCTACATCAACATGCCTAACTATATCAATGATATTTATTTCTTAAATGGTATTACCTATAGCAACTATGTTGCAAAGGGTTTAATCGCTGATATAACTGATGTAGTTAAGGGTACTATTGAAGGTGAAAATGAATCCATCTACGATAAGATGAATCCAACCTTAAGAGATTACTATGAAACAGATGATGGTAAATTCTACGCTGTACCATTCTTCGATAGTATCTTTGGGGCAGTATATGATGTTGATTTATTCGAAGAAGAAGGATTCTACTTCAATTCAGATGGTAATTTAATCTGTTATGATCCTAATAATACAGAATTATCAGCTGGTCCAAATGGTATTAGTGGTGACTATGATGATGGTCTTCCAGCCACATTCTCACAATGGAAAGAATTAGTTGATACCATTAAGTCCTTCGGTTATACACCTTACTCATGGAATGGTACTTACGATTATTATCGTTTACGTTACCTAACAGCAATTTGGGCTGATTATGAAGGTAAAGCAAACTTTGATCTTAACTTCTCATTTAATGGTGAATACACTTTCCCTAGTGATGAAGAACCCACAACAATTAACATCAAGAACGCTTATCTCTTACAAAAACAACCTGGTAAAAAATACGCTTTAGATTTTGCAGAATATATCATTAAGAATGGCTTATATGATCGTAACTCATTTGATACAGTTAATACACACCTAATGGCGCAAGAAACATACTTATTCAGTGCTGTTAACCCTAATACTAACCGCATTGCGATGTTACTTGAAGGTGGTTGGTGGGAAAATGAAGCACGTTCCTTCTTTAACACCATGGCTAAGACTTATGGCCAAGAGTATGGTTTTGGTCAACGTCGTTTTGGTTTCATGCCTACACCAAAAGCTGATGATGGTTCAAGCGCAGAAGGTACAACTCTTATTTCATCCACTGGTAACTCTGTCGTCGTTATCAACGCTAAAACAAATGTATTAGACATCGCTAAAGACTTCTTAGAATTCGCTCATTCTGATGAAGCACTTCGCATCTTTACCCGGATGACAGGGTCAGTACGTCCATATGATTATGAAATGACTGAAGAAGACTTCGCACAAATGACTTACTATGCGAAGAACATGTTTGAAATTTATCATAATCCTACTACACAAATTAGTTACGTATCCTTATATTATCATAAGGCATTCGTTGAACAAGCAAGTTTCTTAGGTTCAAAATGGTGGTGGAACGCTACTATAAGTGGAAAATCATTAGCCGAGCCCTTCTATGAATTCTCCCAAAATAAGAACCTAACAGCTGAAGCTTACTTCCAAGGTCTTCAAACTACTTACTCTAAAAATGCTTGGGACCAAAAAATGTCTGAATACTACAAAGAAGTAGAATAACCCAAACTTATAACTTATTAGATTAGTGGGGTACATGATGAAAAAGCAATACATAGATGAACCTGTAAAAGGCATAAAGAAGTTGTTTATACCATTAATCATAATATATCGCATGTTCCTTGATTTTATCGCTGATAAATTATACTCATTAGAAGTAAAAATTCATCAAGCATATCGGAAGCGATTCCCTGAAAAAAGAACGCTCATCAAGAAAAAGCGGAAGAAGGAACTCATCTTCTTCATTTGTCTTGTAGCTTATCCTGTATTACAATTCTTAGTCTTTTATGTCTTTGTTAACATTAACTCAATACTATTATCTTTTAAGAAGTTTGATACGGAAACAGCAACATATTTTTATGTTGGTTTGGAAAACTTCAAAAACTTTTTAAGAGATATAACCCAAGATTATGGAATGATTACTGCGGTAAAAAACTCAGTAAAACTATATCTTGCTACGGTACTTATCGCCTTACCATTAAACCTCGTATTCTCTTTCTTCCTATATAAGAAAGTACCAGGAGCGAATAGTTTCCGTACTGTTCTCTTTTTACCACAAATCATATCTTCACTTGTAATTTCATTGATGTTTAGATACTTCGTAGAAAACGCTCTAGCAAGTATTATTGGTGTAAATTTACTGCAGAACAAATCTTCGGGCTTTAATACGATCATCTTCTTCTGTATTTGGGCTAGTTTTGGGACACAGATTTTAATGTATACCAATGCGATGTCCAAGATATCAAAAGAGTTAGTCGAAGTTGGTCAATTAGAAGGTATGAGTCTTTTCCAAGAATTTTGGCATGTAACTTTACCTTCAATTTATCCAACCATAGTCGTATTCTTAGTTGCTGGTGTTGCTAGTTTATTTACACACCAAGCAGGACTATATAACTTCTATGGCCCTTCAGCACGACAAGACTTACAAACGCTTGGATATATCTTCTTTGTCAAGATTGTAAGGAATAATGATGCCGCATTTGCCCAATATCCATATGCATCAGCTGCTGGCTTGTTATTTACTGTTGTCGCCGCAACTATCACATTAACAGTTAAACATCTCCTAGAGAAATATGGGCCAAGGGAGGATTAACATGAAAAAAGTACATCGGAACATTTTTCTCATTGTAGGTTTTATATTATTAATCGCATATTCAATCTCCTTCGTAACCCCATTATTATGGGCGTTCCTTACGTCATTTAAGACTGAGATTGAATTCATGTTAGATAAATTTAGCCTACCTAAAAGTTTAAATCTTCAAAACTATATTACAGCTTATCGAACCATTCGTGTTCCTATTGTGGAAAATGGCGTAAGTCGCTATGTGTATGCGGAAGAAATGTTATTTAATTCCGTCGTTTACTCAGTCTTATCTACAATTATGCATGTAGCTACACCATGTATTACAGCTTATGCAGTAGCACGTTATAATTTCCGGTTCGGTAAGTTACTTTATTCCATCGTTATTATTACGATGATTCTTCCCATCGTTGGGAACTTACCAAGCCAAATCCAAGTTGCGAAATCCCTAGGATTCTATGATAGTTTCTTTGGATTAGCAATTATGAAGGGGCATTTCTTAGGGATTAATTTCATGATCTTCTATGCTGCCTTCAAAAGCATTCCGAAAGATTATGCTGAAGCTGCAGATATCGACGGTGCTAGCCAATGGAAAATCTTTACAAAGGTCATGTTACCTCATGTGAAGACAACCATTAGTGCGGTTGCCCTTCTCAGTTTCATTACTTTCTGGAATGATTACACAACTCCCATGATTTTCTTGCCTAGCAAACCGACGATTGCCTATGGTCTCTACTACTTCAATCAGACTACCTTAACAGAAGCAAGCTTCTTAACGGTCCGGATTGCTGGTAGTATGTTGATTTCGATTCCAATCTTATTAGTCTTCATTTTCATGAAGGATAAGTTAATAGGCAATATCAATGTTGGTGGATTAAAGGGATAATAGAGGAGGAGGAAATTATGCAAATAATCAGTAAATCTAAAAAAGTACTAACAGTTCTAGTCTTATTAGTAACTGGCTTTGTCTTAACATTAAGTATTGACAAAAGTCTCGCTAACATTATCACAAAAGAAACCGATTTATTTACCAATGCGAAAGATATGACTATCATTGCTGATCAAGAAGCCCCAGCATCATTCAAATTGCATAATGGGGAAACGACACAACGCGACTTTGATATTGACATGAAAGGTGTACTCCTTAAGAGTAGCAAAAATGGCGCGAAAGTCGATTTAACTCCTACTTTTACGGGTAATTTTGAACTAACATTCCGCGCTTATTCAGCAACAAATTTTCATGATGTATCTGGTAGCGATTGGAACTCTGCTACTATCGAAATTAACCCTTATGCAGATTTAAGAGAAGTAACCTTCACCTTCGAAAATGATGAAGGTCAATCATTCGATGTGATTATTCGGGCAGGGGAAAAATATAACACCATTACACCAGCAGCACGTGTACGAATTGCTGGTGCTGATTTTGGTTATCATTACAACTATGATGCGTTAGTCCCTTCCGAAACAGCTTTAAAGAACTCTGGTGGTTACTTTACTCGTATTGGTGGAACAACTTTCAGCAACGTCACTAGAAGAGGTGGAACTTTAACTAGTGAGAAGTCCATGCCAGTAACCTTTGGTTTCAATCAAGAAACTATGGAAATCTATGTCATTCACTACGGCATTAGTGCCACAAGAACTGGTGATTATCGTGTTGTTGCTGATTTAGATAATCCAGAAATGGGATTAAGAGGTTTCAAAAGTTTTGATAACTATAAGGTAAGTATTTCGATGACCGAAATCACACCTAGCCGCGAAGCTAATCTCATTGTTTACAGTATCAATGGACAAAGCCTAGCTGGTGAAACCTTTACTAATAATATTGGTCCTAATATTATGTATCAACCAACATTAAATGGTATCGTCAACCAAAAGTATTACCTTGAAAAACCAGCCGCTTATGATTTACTTGAAGGTAAAATTGACTTCAATGGAAAAGTGGTTGTTAAAGATAATAATGGTACGAAAGTAACAGTTTATGATGCTGATGGTAATACCTTAGCTGATGATTTATATACTGATGGTGCTTATTTTATTCCACAAACAACTGGTCAATATACGCTTACTTATACAGCTTATGACCAATATTACCTCGAAGGTACTCCTAAGAGTGTAACTATTGATGTATATGAATCACTTCCTGATGCTGTTTACTTTATCGAAGGTAATTATCAAGGATTAGTAGAAACTAATACGGTTGGAGTGAATACTCTACTTACAATTTATCCAGCAAAAGCCAGTTCATTACTTTACCGTGGCGATGATTATATTACACCGCAAGTAACACTCTTAAAAGATGGAGATGTCTATGAAGGTATCAGCAAAGTATTAGCAGATGAAGCAGTTAATGTAACGCTTAAAGAAGCTGGAAGTTATCGTATCATCTATAGTATTCCAGGATACACTCAAGGCAATAAATACGAAGTAGAATTTACAGTATCTAATTCTCATCCAGCATTTGTGATGAGTGATTCTTTATACTACATTCAAGCAAATAATCAGACCATTAATATTCCTACTGTTCAAGCAACATTAGGTGGCGAGACGAAACAGGCAAGTGCCTTCGTTTATGGACCTGATGGAGCAAGAATTACTACCACTGGTGGTGAACTAACTCTTGAACGAGTAGGTACATACAAAATCACATACATGGTACGTTTCAATGAAGTATATTATTACCACTATTACTTCGCTGTAAATCATAGTGGTGATAACTTATTCATTCCTGAAGATACTAACGTCGATGTTGATCATTTCGCGAACTCAGGTAACCTTTATCCTAGCCAATATAATGGGGTAAAGATTACAGCACGTGCCAATAACAAAGCTGCGACATATCGCGAAGTCATTGACTTATCGAATAATACCAAAAATGACCTATTAATCGAACTAATGGTTTTACCTAAAACCTATCTTGTACATGATACATGGCAATTTACGGTTCGCTTAACAGATGCGCATAACCCCCAAAACTATGTTGATATTACCGTCTTCAAAGGTAGTTGGGGTGATGAATGGAGTTATGTAAAAGCCGGATCAAGCGAACAACTACCAGCTGGTTGGGAAAATGGTAAAGTATTAACAGCTTACAACACAGGTACCCCAATTAGTTTTAGTTTCGTTGGAAAATCAAACTTTGGTGCAGAAACGATGCGCCTGTATTATGATAATGCGGAAAAGGCAGTTTATGTCGACAATATAAAACGGCCTGGTTACTCATATGGAAATCAAGTAATCGATCTTGATGACCCTCAATGTTTCCCAGAAAACTTCTTATGGGATGGTTTCACTACAGGTGAAGTAATTTTAAGCATCTCCTTCCAATACATGCAAGCTAGTGAAGCTAGTCTCTTAGTAAAGAACTTAAATGGTATTGAATTAGGTAATCCATGGATTAGTGATGAAGAAGCACCAATTATTACTGTTAATACCGAAGGTTATAATGTGAATAACTTACCTGTTGGTTTAGTTAATACACCTTATCCAATCTTCAATGCTCGCTCATATGACCGTCTTGAAGGAGTAATTGAAACATCAGTTAAAGTATATAAGGACTATCAAAAATTAACGCAAAAAGAATATCAAATAACTGATGGTAAATTTACACCTGATAGTACAGGAACATATACATTCTTATATACTAGTCGTGATGCTAGTGGCAACATCAGTTATAAGACAGTTTCCATCAATGTAGTGGATAGTGTTGCTGAATTAGATTATCAATTCGATAAACCATTACCAACAAATCTTTATGTTGGGGAAAAACTCGTAATTTCTGACGGAATTGCTTCAGGTGGTTCTGGTAATAAAACGGTAAGTGTTAAAGTCTTAGATCCAGATGGCAATGAAGTAACATTAGATAAACAAATCCTCATGACAAAAGCTGGAACATATAAAGTAAATGTCACAGTAACTGACTTTTTAGGAAATAGCCGTGTAATCAGCCATAATATCAATGTGACTTTAAGTGAATACCCAATCGTGGCTGACTTCTATTTACATCCAATTCTCTTAAATGGTGTTGAATATATCTTACCTGATTTTGAAGCAATTGATTATATTTCAGAACAACAACCTGTAGATGCAGTTAAGTCAATCAAAGTTAAGTACAATGGACAAGCAATTGATTTAGGTCAAGATCGGAAATTCACACCTAATGTACAAAATCATCAAGACCAAATCGAAGTAATCTATGTTGCGAAGTCACGTAGTTCTGATAAAGCTGTTGAAAAATCCTTCACAGTTACAGTTCTAAAAGCTAAAGGCGAAACAGGTATCGATATGACTAAGTACTTCATGACAGAAGGTATCACAAGAGCAGAAGCAACAAATCAATATATCGAGTTCTTCACTAATACATCTAATGCCCAAATTAGCTTTGCGAATGCTGTTGTCGCTAATGGCTTTAAGTTTGAAATCACAGTACCAAAAGCAACAAATAATGTTGATAAGATCATCGTTACATTATACGATTCTGAAAATCCAGAAATTGCTGTTGACATCATGATTTACAAGAACTCCAGTCAAGCAGCTGCTACAAGTTACCTAAGCATTAATGGTGGCGAAAAAATGGAAGTTGCTGGTAGTTTCTATGATGTTACAACTTATGGTTTAAGCGTATCTTATAATCAAGCAAGTAAATACTTAATTGATGTTAACGGAAATAAATCCTTAGATAAGATTCGCACGACTAAATATGGTGAAGTATTCAATGGGTTTACTAGTGGCAAAGTTTATGTGAACATAAGCTTTGGTGAAGTTACAGGTGAAGCTTCCCTTCGTGTTCAATCAATCAACAATCAAATCTTCTCCCAAGATACTCTTGACCGGATTCGTCCTGAAGTTCAATTAGTAGAACCAATCATGTTAACAGGAGAGATTAACGCACCATTCAAAGCACCTAGAGCAATAGCAGCAGACGTCCTAGATCCAAATGTAACACTAACTCTAGAAATTAAGAATGCTAGTGGTACAGTATATAAAGGACCAATTGATGCAGATTATATCTTTAATCCAACAGAATATGGTGTATATCGCTTTATTTATACAGCAACTGATTCTAGCAATCGTTCTTCGTCAACAACATACATCGTAACAATTAAAGACCGGATTAAACCTAGCATTACCTTGAATGGTAAAGTACCACAAAAAGGTCAAGTTAATAAAGATATAACTTTACCTACAGCTACTGTTCAAGATAATTTTGCTGAAGAAATGCGCTTATGGATCTTTGTGGTAACTCCTGAAGGTGAAATAAGAGCATTGCCTGAAGGTACTTATACATTTACACCAACATTACGTGGTTTATATCGCATAACATACTACGTTCAAGACGACTATAACAATTATGTGTATGAAACATACACAATCGATGTTCAGTAAGGGGTGAAACGAAATGAAATTTCTAACAACGAAAAAAGGTATCATTATTTCCAGTATAACTTTAGTTGCCATGGCTGCCTTCGTAGTAGCTCTTGTGTTAATCCTAACAAAACCTAATGTTAAAACAGGAGGAACTACTACAGAGCCCACTGATCAAACTGACCCTTATACTGACACATATTTAGTTCAAGATGGTAAATCCGATTATGTTATCGTTATTCCCGAAAATGCGAGTGATGACATCATCTTTGCCAAGAATGATCTCATCAATTTCTTCGCTGAGGCAACAGGCATCGTTTTACCAGCAAGAACTGATACTGGATTAACATTTGATGAAACAGCTAAATATTTATCTATTGGTAATACGACCATCTTCCAAGGTTCTGGTGTAAGTGCAGATCGCGAAGAATTAGGTCAAGATGGCTTGCGCCTTGTCACAAAAGGTGACACTGTCATTATGGCAGGTGGTAGTGACAAGGGCGCTATGTACGCCATGTATGAATTCCTTGAAAGAACTTTTAACTTAGAAGTTTATGCTGAAGATGAATGGTATATCGATACTAATGTGCAAAACATTCGTCTAAAGGAATTCAATGTGACAGAAATCCCTAGTTTCGAAAGACGTTCTGTTGGGTTATTCCCCTTCAGCGTATCTGAAGTATTTAGAAACAGAATGCGGCAAGAACTTTACAATGATGGTTGGATTTTGTGGAGCCATTCTCATTTCAAAATTTTACCACCAGAAACCTATCAAGATGCGCATCCAGAATGGTATAAGGATAACCAATTATGTTTATATATTGATGAAATGCGGCAAGAATTTACGAAAAACGTTATCGAATTAATCAAGGCAAATCCTAATTACCAATACATCATGTTAGGTCAAGAAGACTACAATACCTTCTGTATTACTGATGAAAATCGTGAAGAAGTCGAAAAATACAGAGAAAGTGGCGCTATGATGCATTTCATCAATAAGGTAGCTGATGATGTACAAGCTTACCTTGATGAATATGAACCTGGAAGAATCGTTTACTTAGGTACATTTGGTTATCACAAGACACAATACGCACCAGTTAAATTAAATGAAAATGGCGAATACGAACCAATTGATGAAACAGTGTTACCTCGTCCTAACGTATATATCATGGTTGCGCCAATCTATGCAGCTAATAACTACAACTATTATCATGAAGTAAATCAAGATGTTCAAGAAATCTTAAAAGGTTGGAAGGCTGTCGCTCAAGACCAAATGTTCACATGGATCTATAATAAGATTTTCGGTCAATACTTCATTCCTTTCCATAACTTTTCAACCTTAGTACAAAACTACGAAATCCTCTATGATTTAGGTTCACGTTTTGTCTATCACCAAGGTAATAAAGAAACTCCTGCTGGTGGGTTAAACGAATTAATGAGTTATGTGGAAGCGAAGTTAATGTGGAATCATCATCAAGATCCATATAAACTAGCTTATGATTTCATCGACCATTACTATAAAGATGCAGCTCCTTTCTTGAAAGAATACTTTGACTTAATTCGTTTCAACTATGCGATGTGGGAACAACTCTATGACTTTAAAGCATATAACAACGGTAGTCGTGCTTCGGAAATCTTCTCTACTAAGTATTGGACTAGAGATTTATTAGATCAATTTAATGAAATCTTCAATAATGCTTTAAGTAGCGTTGAACATTATCGAGAAACAAATCCTGAACTATACAATAAATTAGTTCTAAGAATTAAGAAAGAAAAACTCACCGTTGATTACTTATACTTGAGTTTCTACTTTGATGAGTTCGATTATGATACCGCAAGTGTAATGATTAATGATTTTGAACGGACATGTTCAAAATTAGGAATTGAAGTATGGCGGGAAAGATACATGTCTTCTACAGATTCCACAATTACTGGATTAGTAGCTAATTGGCGTACAAAACTACAACAAAAATAATATTCCCTATTAAGAAAGCTATCAATTTGTGAGTGCCCAAAAATCTTATGAAAAATTATAAAGGGAGGAAATATGAATAAAATACGATTCGTATTAACCTTAATTATGGTTCTTACTTTTGGAATCGTACTTGCTAGTTGTAAAAAAACAGGTAAAACCACAACAACGACACAAAGTAGTACAACAACTACAAAACAAACAGGTACGACAACAGAAGAACAAGCTGAGTATACAATTATACTCGATAAAACTAAGGCGACTTTAACAGAAGGGCAAACGTTAACCCTAACACCCACTGTTAAAAAGAATGGACAAGAAGTTCAAGCAGAAGTCACTTGGGAATCAAGTAATACAGCAGTGGCTACTGTCGAAAACGGGGTTGTAAGGGCAGTTTCCCCAGGTACAGTAACAATTAAAGCCAAAGCTTTTGGTAAAGAAGTTACCTGTGTCATTACAGTTGAAGAAGTCTTCCTCTTACTTAATAAAACAAGTTTATCCTTATTAGTTAATGAAGAAGAAACTTTAATAGCTGAGATGACCGATGGAAGCACACCAGAACTTACCTGGACAAGTTCTGATGAAACTGTGGCTACTGTTGATCAAAATGGTAAAGTAAAAGCTATTAAGGCTGGTACGGCAACCATTAGAGTAACCTCTGGTAACCTCTCTGCGGAAGCTACGGTTACTGTAGGAAATAATGCAGTTATTATTTTCCCTGAATTAGATGGCCAATATTTTGTTGGTGATACCGTAGAATTGAATATTCAAGTTAACTTAAATGGTGAACTAGTAAATGATGGCTATACAGTAACAGGTCAAGGTTTTACTTATGCTGATGGTAAGATTACCATTGATAAGAGTGGACCAATTGAAGTATCAGTTCAATACCCTGAAGCATTAACAGTTAAACAATCATTTACTGCTTATAATAAGGTTTCTACTAAAGCTGACCTTGATAATATCGCAAATGATTTAACAGGTTACTATATGCTAGTTAATGATATTGATTTAGAAGGTCAACATATTCAAACCATCGCATCATACAATAACGGCCATACCTCTGCGAGCACTGGATTCCGTGGTGTCTTTGATGGTAATGGACATACCATTGCGAATTTCTATCCTACTAACATAGGTGGAACACAATCAAATAACTCTCTATTTGGGGTTATTGGAACTGGCGGCGTAGTGCGTAACTTGAACCTTGTTAATGTTGAGTTAAAGGATCGAATCGCAGCAAGTATCGCAGCACTAAACTATGGTACAATTGAGGATGTCTTTGTAGCAGTATATATTACATATAATCCTGGTGATGAAGCAAATAACCCTCAAGGTGGAATTGCCGCGAAAAACTGGGGTGTTATTCGCAACGCTGTGGTTTATTTAACAGCTAAAGAGGGTACTAACTTAAAATATGTTGGCGGAATTGCTGGAAGAACATATGATGGTTCAGGTATGTACAATGCATTTGTTATTACTGAAACCGAGGTTGCTCTCCATTCATCAGTAACTCCAGGAAACACTCCACAAGGATTCCCTGGAACTTATAGTAATGCTGAAAAATATTTCACAATTGAAGAATTATATGAAAAAGCAGATTTTACCGGCTTTGGTGAAGAATGGACCATTGTTGAAGGATTCCTACCTCATGTAGGTACGATTAGTGATGAAGTTGACATTACCAATGTTGACGACACAATGTTCAATAATCAAACGAAACAAATTAACTTTACATATAAATATGGCGCAAGAATCACTATTAAAGAAGATATTGAAGGAATTACAATTGATAATAAAGGTCTAATTACAGTAAGTGAAACAGTACCAGGTGGTACCGTATTTACAGTAGTAGTTAAAAGTTTATTTGACTCAGAAGTTGTTATAGAATTCGAAGTAACAGTTCTTGCGAATGAATATGAAATATCAAGTGATCAAGACGTTTACGAATTTGATTATATCGTAGGCGTAAGTCCTGAAGAACAAACTAAAGCTCTCCATGGCGTAACCGTTTTATATCGTGGTGAAGCTTATAATGATTATCAAATTGTCTCCACAAATGAAAATATCGCAATTGTTGATGGCGAATATATTATTGCGAAGAACGCTGGTACGGTCACATTTAATGTTGTAATCAATGGTGAAGTATTATACACCTTCGCAGTTGTTGTAGAAGCTAAGTATCCAATCTATACAACGCAAGACTTCTTAGCTATCGCTACTAATCAAGAAACTTTATCAAGACATTATGTCTTAATGAATGACCTTGACTTTGAAGGTGCACAAATTGATTCATTTACATCATACTATACAAACCAAAATCAACAGTTAAACTTCAAGGGTATCTTTGATGGTCAAGGATATACTATAAAGAATTTCGAACCATCTAACAACAAAATAAATGCTAATGATAATGACAGTAGTGTCTTTGGTTATATTACAAAAGATGCGATCATCCGTAACATTAACTTCACAGGTGTTGTTCTAAATAGACGTAGTGCAGTAGTTGCAGTATGGAACGAAGGTACAATCGAAAACATCTATATCGAAGCAGTTACAGGTACTGATGCAAGCTACCGAAATGCTAATAATCCTGGTAGTGTCGCAATCATTAAGAACCAAGCTACAGGACGTGCTCGTAATATCGTCGTTAACTTAACAGTTCATCCAAATATGGATATAACTTACTTAGGTGGCATTATTGGTATAAACAGTAGTAATGATTTAGAAAATCTTCATTTAATTACATCTAATAGTGAACTTAAGATAATCAACAATGATACAAAGAACTTGCAAGATAAGTACTTCAAATATGCATCATTAGAAGAGTTCTACCAAAATGCAAACCTTGAAGCATTTGATGAAAACTGGACATTAGTACCAGGATTCTTCCCTCATTTAGGGGAAATGGAAGAAGAAATCGATACAACAAATGTTATCAGCGTTCTATATCCAGGACAAACATACCAATTAAGTGTTCCAAGTAAGTATCAATTACGCTTCCAATTAAAAGATGAAGTATTAGGTGTAACAGTATCTGAAACAGGTATTATTACAGTATCGCAAGATATTACTGAAGAAGAAGAAATCACAATAGTAGTAGCAAGTTTATACGATGCAACATTTAGCCAAGAAATTACTATCACAATTAAACCTGAAAGTTTTGAAGCAAGCACTGCTGAAGATATTTTTGAATTCACATGGATCAATCGCGAAGATGAACCTGAAGCTAACTTCAAAGCACTTCATGGTATTATTATCTTAAAAAATGGTGAAGTATACAGTGGTGAATATGAAGTAGTATCAGCTAATCCAAATATCGCAGTAGTAGAAGGCGATTATGTAATCGCTCGTGGTGATGGTAGAGTTACATTAACTATCCGTGTAAATGGTGCTTCTCTCTTCTCATTTGAAGTAGTATCTAATATGTACACACCTATTTATACTGTAGCTGATTTCTTAGCAATTAATACTAACATCCAAACGCTATCAAAGAAATACATCTTAATGAATGACTTAGATTTAGGTGGACAAGCATTACATACTATTGCTCACTATAATGAAGGATATCAATCAGCTTCTAATGGTTTCCTTGGTATCTTTGATGGTAATGGACACACCATTTCTAACTTCTATCCAATTCGTCCTAATAATGAAACTCATAATTCAAACAGTTCATTATTTGGGACTGTTGGGCAAACCGCTATTATTAGAAACTTAAATGTCGTTGGTGTCGTTCTCAAGGGACGTATCGCTGGTGGTATTGCGACCATCAACTACGGTACAATTGAAAATGTCTTTGTGCAAGCACATTTCACTTATAATATTAATACTGATGTAAATAATCCAATGGGTGGAGTTGTATCCAAAAACTATGGCACTATTCGAAATGCAGTTGCGGTTGTTTCGATTAAACCAGGTATTTATACAAACAACATCGGTGGTGTAGTTGGTAGAACATATAATTCCAACCTTAGTCATGAAAACTCCGAAATTTATAACAGTTATGTAATCACAACTTTAGACATTGGTATTTTTGAAGCAGAAATTCCTTCTGGTGGATTCCCAGGTGCAACAGAAAATGTTGAAAAATATCAGACTGTTGAAGAATTCTATGATAATGTCGATGTAGAAAACTTTGATGAAATCTGGAACTTTGTCGAAGGTAGATATCCATACGTAGGCACACTAAAAGATGTTATAACAACTGAAAGTGAAGAAATTGAAGTAGAAGTTGATAGTTCAGTTGAATTATTAGTTACATCAAAATATGGCGTAACATTCGCACTACAAGAAGAAGTTGAAGGCGTAACATTAACTGAAACAGGGTTATTAACAGTAGCTGATACAGTTGAAGTTGGTACAGAATTTACAGTAGTAGTAACAAGTATCTTTGGTGAAATAGTCACATTAGAAATCAATGTAACTGTCGTTGAAGGTCAAGTTACTGAATAATCTATATTTAATGAAAAGAGGAAGTCATCTTTGGATGACTTCCCTTTATCATTGCACTATTATAAAAAACTTTTGTATACCGATATTATATATAAGGAAGCATATATTATGAAAGATTTAACTAAGAAATTTTATGATACTTTACATAAACGAAAGGTTTTAGTTGCTAGTCACCGTGGTGTATTTGGTGGCACGATAATTGAAAATACAATTGGATCACTATTACTTGCACTTGATAGTGGTGCTGATATCGTAGAGTTTGATGTTTGTCGATCACAAGATGGTAAATACTATGTTTATCATGATAATGAAGAACTGAGAACTTTAGGTTTTAATAATAATTTACACAAGTTTACTAGTGCTGAAATTAATCAAATGACTTATCTAAATCGTTATGGCTTTAAGACAAGTCAAAAAATCAATACTTTAGAAGAAGTATTATTAGCTTTAAAAGGTAAAGGCTTAATTAACTTAGACAGAACTTATCATGGCAATGATTTCACATATATGAAAGAAGCATTGGATATAGTCAATACACTTGATATGTTAGATGAAGTAGTAGTAAAATCACCAGTGAAGGAAGTTTGGTTAAAAGGCTTAAGTGAGTATCCTCATGAGGTGATGTATATACCGATAGTATCTAAAGTAGAAGAAGTAGAACTTGTTGAAAATTATGATTTAACCGTAGTTGGATTAGAGATTCTATTTTCTTCTAATGATAATCCACTTATAAATGCGGATAATATAAATAAATGGAAGAAAAAGAATTATGCGTTATGGGTAAATACCATCTGTATTGATGAAAAGTATGACATGTGTGCTCATCATAATGACCGTCATGCTTTACTAGTGAATAAAGATGAAGCCTGGGGATATCTAATAGATAAAGGCTTTAATATTATCCAAACTGACTTTCCAATGCAGCTAAGAAAATATCTCGACGAGAAAATAGGAGGTAAAAATGAAACTCGGAATTAACTTTAGTGCATTTAATTGTTTTAAACCCCAAAATACATATGAGTATCTCGATTATGCAAAAAAGTACCAATTCGATTGTGTAGATTTTGCGTTAGATAGTTATTATCATATCTTCGATTGGCGGAAATTTGATGATGAAGAAATCATCAAGCATTTTACCGAAGTTAAGGCATATGCTGATAAGATAGGTATTAAATTCTCACAAACTCATGCACCATTTGCGGGGTTCCCAGGTTATTTAAATGAAGAATTCTTTGATTGGACAAGAAAATCATTATTAATAACCTCATTATTAGGTGCTCCCTATTGCGTCATTCATCCCCTAGTATTCCCCATTTATAATAAACGTCCATTAGATGAAGATGAAAAGAAATATAATATCGAATTCTATACTCGTTTAATTCCTTACATTAAACAATACAATGTTAAAGTAGCATTAGAAAACCTTTATGACTGGAAGGAAGGTAGTATTAGATTCATTTATATTTCCCATCCAACCGGATTAAAAGAGTATGTTGATGCTTTACCAGAAGAATACTTCGTTTACTGTTTAGATACTGGTCACTTACATATGGCTGGTCATAAACAAAGTGAAGCAATTAAACTTTGGGGTAATCGCTTAAAGGTTTTACATATGCATGATAGTTTTGGTATCTTAGATGATCATTTCTTACCATTCTTTGGTTCAATTGACTGGCAAGATTTTGCGAGTGCTTTAAAAGAAATTAGTTTTGATGGTGTATTAAGTTTAGAGATTAAACCTTTTGCTTATTTAGGTTATGCTGAATCCGGGTTTCATTTCGTCCGCGAATTATTAGATAGAATAAGGAATATGGCAAAATGATTAATATAGAATATCAAGAATCCCTCTATTATTACCCTAAGTTTATAGATAAAATTAAGGGTAAAACAGTAGGTATTATCTGCGATATAAACACGGAAAAGTATGCCCTAAATGTCAAGGATATGTGTGATAAAGTCTCTAAGACATTAATATGCACATATCAAGACCATGAATTAATACCATCAGAAGATAAAATTGAAGTCGGAATCAAGTTCGCAGAAGATGTTGATTATGTATTAGTAGTTGGTTCTGGTACTTTAAATGATATGGGTAAATACATCGGTACTGTCTTAAATATTCCTACTGGAGTATTTGCGACTGCACCATCCATGGATGGTTACTTATCTAAAGGCTCAGCTCTTTATGAGAAGGGTTATAAAGTAACGAAAGAAGTAAACATGCCAGCTGATGTATTGGTTCATTTAGATACTTTGGCGAATGCTCCTAAGTTAATGATAGCTTCTGGAGTGGGTGATATCTTAGGTAAGATAACATGTTTAACGGACTGGAAGTTAAGTAACATTGTAAATAACGAACCAATCCATGAGGAAGGTTTTAAACTCATGGAAGAAGCTTTGAATGCATGTTTAACTGATTTTGATGCTATTGTCAATTATAACAAGTTAGGCATTAAAAAGCTCATGGATGCGCTTATTACTGCTGGTTTATCAATGGCGATAGTTGGTAATTCCCGTCCAGCGAGTGGTTCGGAACATCACATCTCTCATTACTTAGAAATGGATTTTGTGAAGAAGCAATTACCTGTTCCATTCCATGGTATTAAAGTTGCTTTAGGTACATTAGTAGCATTAGAATTATATCATGGTTTATTAGAAGTAACTGATTTACCTCATAAAGAAGAAATCACTCAACTAGTTAATACCTTGCCAACTGTTAATGAGGTTAAAGATATGCTCATTAAGGCAGGTTGTCCAATTAGATTTAGTGAAATAAATGTGGCTAAAGAAACCTTTATTGAAATGTTCTATAATGCTCATAAGGTAAGAGATCGTTTTACAATCCTAACATTTATTAGTAAGTTAGGATTACATGATTATTTCTTACCTAGAGTGTTAGAAAAGTATTTCTAATTTAATGAAAATTAAAAATATAGAAGAGGAGTTGAAACATTTTACGTTTTCAACTCCTCTTTTATTGGCTCTTTGTCAAATAGTGTGGGTAAATAAAATCCAATAACCTGATAGACTTGGTCTAAGCAGATCTGCTTAGACCAGGTTTTTTATGTTTAATTAGTTTACTAAGTTTATGAACTATTAGAATTCTTACTTTAAAGTGAT
>JAAYWZ010000098.1 GCA_012516175.1 Bacilli bacterium | reverse complement strand
TTTAGCAAAATTATCATAAATCTGTTTACCATAAATATATTAATTCATCAATATTCAACACATACAATAAAAAATCGATGATATATGATAAAATAGCAACTGAATCGTTTTTATTATGGTTATCGAGAACTTGTAACGGTCAAGGTATGGTTGACAAATAATACAAAAATGTTTATATATATATATATAAACTATTTATATATATCTCGACTATTCACATAGTTTGCGGGGTATTAGTACCTAAAAGTGGGTAAGGGAGGGTTATTATGAAAAGCATAAGAAAATGACAATATCGCTTTCCGCAATGTCTATATGTTTCATCTCTTGTCATTTGAAGAAGTAAGTGCATCAAGTATTGTGAATTATTTTGATGAATGGATTATCCCTATAGAATGGAAGTTTATTAATGTTCCAGATGGCATCCATGTACCTAAACTATATGATGTAGATGGTGGACTAACAAAAAGTATTGCAGAATATTGTAAGCCAAATGTTGAACTATTAGTATACATATACGAAGGATGTGATTCCAAAAATAATGTAGAATATATTGCTTTGATGGCAGATATTTATGTTAATCCCAATAATATTAAAAATAAAAGATGCAAATCAGAATTTGTAAAATTAGAAACTACTTTTTATGATGGTGAATTAGTTCTGATTGACCTTCAGCATCTTTACTAGAAGCAACAGTGATCGTAACGGGTAATGATATAGTGAATAAGAAGTTTTTAGTAAAATCTAATTATTGAAATGGCATGAAAATGATATTCTCTTATTATATTCTAGTACTGGTTATATAAGAGCTGGGAAGTATGTATATTTAGTATATCTTAACAAATATGAATACAAATGGAGAATACTTAAAAAATTATCACCCTATAGTATATTCACTTTGAAATAATGAAATATTGTGGAGGATTTTATGTTAAAAGTAGAGGGTATTGTAAAAAGCTACGATGGAAGATATGTATTAAGAGATGTATCTTTTGAACTAAACAAAACTGGGTTTGTTTCCATAGTAGGAGAAAGTGGTAGTGGAAAAACGACGTTACTTAATATTATTGGAACATTAGAAGAACCAGATAAAGGATCGGTATATTATGGTTCTAAATGCCTGACAAATCTTTCAGAAGATGAAAAAGCTGCTTTTAGAGCTAATATAATTGGTTTTGTCTTCCAGGAGTATAATTTAATTGAAGATGAAACAGTTATAGAGAATTTAAGAATTGCTAGAAATTATGATGATAATGATGATTCTGCAATGATGCAAGTGTTAGACAAATTTGGGATCGCTCATCTTGATGAGCGTGTTGTAAACACGTTAAGTGGTGGTGAACGTCAGCGTGTGGCCATCGCACGCGCATTATATAAAGGAGCTATCATTTTATTAGTGGATGAACCCACAGCACATTTAGACCAGAATAACACAAATCTTGTCATGGAAGATTTAAAAAGATTGTCAAAAGATATTTTAGTTATTTGCGTAACGCATGACACAGAATTAGCATTGCATTATTCAGATATGATTATAACGCTTGATGGTGGAGAAGTTATCGGATGTGATACAATATCAGAAAATATAGAGACAACAACCATTGATGATGTAAATCTCGATTGCAAAGAACCATTACATTTTACACAGCAACAGCAAAAAAACTACTTATTCCGTATTTTTAAAAATAATAAACGTCGGGTAATTCGATATGCTATTATCACATTGCTTGGAATGATTATGCTAGGTATAACGTTAACGCTATCGTTTATAAGACCTTACAATATACTAGCCAGTTCGATACGAAGTGAGGGACTAAAAACTTATAAAATTCAAAGATTAAAGTATGAAGGCGATTTGTTTTATTATGATAATGTACTTTTAAGTGATGAATTAACCGAATTTAGTAAACGGGGTTTTCCTGTTTTGCCATTTCTTTATCTTGGGTTTAGTTATAATAATGCAGAAAATCCCTTTTATCATACGGATGTAAATCTGGTATTTGGACATCCTTTTAAGAATTCTGATTTACAATTTGGTCAATTACCAAATGATGATTTTGACATTGTAATTACAGATTATCTAGCCGAAGTATTCATTTATTCTGAACGGTTTCCAGAAATTGATAATATTCAAGATTTGGTTGATCAAGAATACACAATCAGTATCAATGGATCAATTGTTACATTTACCATTAGAGGCATTATTAAGACAAACGCTTTAGTCTATAGTCAATCGACTAATCCATTAGTTAAGGATATATTCGACGAAAACAAAAAACACTATTATGGGAATCTTTATACAACAAGTCAAACATATCAGAGATTAAAAGAGATGATAAATGTTTCTGAAGTGGATTTGTTAATAGATGATACGCCTTACCTTTTCACAGTCTTTAAAGATCAGCCAAAGTACAAGCAATATTTGATTACAGACGACAAAAGTGATTTAGAACAAGACGAGGTTTACGTATCCACCTTATTTATATATTTAACGACAAATTACAATATGGAAGATGTATATGATAATCCGAATCAAATACTACAGGAGTTAAATTGGACTTTTACTTACAGCATGGGAGGATTTAGTAAAGACTTTAAGATTAAAGGGATTATTGATGAAGAAAAAATCGAAGAAAACTATCATTACATAGGGCTTATTGTTCATCCCGATCGAATCTTTGATTTTACATTACATAATGGAATAATGGGAACTGATGAAATGCTCAATCAATTGAAGCAGGTAAATCAACTATCATATAACTTTTATACCCAGCTAACTTTTTATGAGACGATTATTCAAACTGTTCGGATAATTTCAATAATAGGCACATTTTTATTCGTTTTATTATTAGTATTCTTTATTTCTAGTTCTTTAACATATAATTTCATTCGGATTGAAGAGCTTACTAGACGTATAGCCATTTTAAGTTCTCTAGGGTATCGAAGAAAGCAATTGTACTTTATCATTGACAAGGAAAATCTTATTTTACTTACTTTATCTACTATTTGCTTTACGATACTATCATTTTTCGTTAATTTGTTTTCTCGGGAAGTTCTTCTGCTTAAGGGTCTAATCAGTATTAGTACAACTCCAATTTCATCTCGAGCCATAATCGGGGTTATCTTAATATATATATTCACTGTTATTATACTCATAAGGTTGGTTGCATATAAAAAACTAAATAAACATTCGATTATCAAACTTTATAAGGAGTCTTTCCAATAAAATGTTAGTATTGGAAAATATTTGCAAGCAATATGATGGGAAGTGGATATTTAATAATTTAAATCTTGAACTTCCCAGCCGAGGATTATTTGTTGTTTCTGGTAAGAGTGGTATTGGAAAGAGTACCTTATTAAATATAATTGGTTTATTAACTAAGCCAGATAACGGAAGAATATTGTTTAACGGAAAAGATTTAATTAAATTAACTAAAGACCAGCAAAATATGTATCGCTCAACTTATATAGGGTATGTGTTTCAGGAGTATAATCTAATTGAAGAATTAACGGTATATGAAAACATTGAATTATCCTTACGTAATAACTTTGATTCAAATGAACGTTCAGAAAGAATTTTGAATGTATTAAAGAAACTAAATATAGACCATTTAGTCAATAAAAAAGTAAAGTATTTAAGTGGAGGAGAAAGACAACGTGTAGCCATCGGACGTGCTTTAGTTAAAAAATCCAAAATTATATTATTAGATGAACCAACAAGTCATATAGATCAAAATAATGCGACACAATTTATCGCATTACTAAAAGAAATAGCTAAAGATCATCTCATCGTATGTAGTACACATAAAATTGATCAGTTTAGTAATTTTATGGATGGGTATGTATTAATCCATTCAGATGGTGACGTCGAACATTCATTGCTGAATGATAACTCAGAATTTGAGGTGTTAATGGAAAACGCAGGGTATTTAAAGATATCTAAAGCATCAAAATTAGGAATTAGTTTGTTTAGGTCCTCGCGGTCAAAGACACTGTCGACAATTACATTACTAAGCATCATTTTTACAATCATCATATTAAGTCTAAATATATTATTATATAATCCTTTGTTATCGTACCACCAGTTTTTGAAGGATGAGCATTACTTATGGGGAACGTTAGTCGATGACAATCACACTCCCATAAAATGGCAAGAGCTAATGAATAAAGGTATTGATAATGAATTGAATAATCTTTTATTAGCTTTTACCATAGATTATGAGATAGCATTAAATAATCAACCAATTAGAGTTGATACTGTATTCATATTGGATGACAACACGATTGATTATGGTGACGTATATCTTTCGAACTTTCTAGTTGAGAAGATAAGCAAATATGATCGTATGCATCAAAAGTATGTAAACATCATTGGTTCAACCATTCGTATTAATGAGCAAGAACTCATTATACAAGATGTTTATGAAATGTTCGACATCGATAGCGTCAAAATAGAGGATATTCCATCCCATCAGTATTCTTATCTATCCAGTATATTTGTAAATGAAGAAACATTTATGACATTATTAGGTGAGATGGACGCAGTAGAAATCCATATAATAAAAGATTTTACAAAATTTACTGTGGAGGGCTACTCATCAGAAAGCCAAAAATATTATGAGATTTCTATTTTATACGGAACGAAAGAAATAACGCAACCAAATGATGCGTTATTATCAACATCTTTTGTGTCTTCTTTTTTCGATGATTTTCAAGAAAGTACAATGTTAATAGGTAAGTCAATTAAACTAAACACATCTGAGTTTAATGACCTTTCGCTACGCATTGTTGGTATTTACAATGATGATGAAACAACATTAATTATCTCAGAGAGTATACTAGAGCAAACATTTATGCAACAATTAAAGCAAGAAGTGGTTATTTCAATAAATTCAAACATAGAAGTATTAAAAAAACTAGAAGATATTGGGGTATATGTCTATAGTGGGTGGTTATCTTCTTATTTAACATTACGAACAATATATAATTGGTTAAAAATAGCATGTATTTTTTTATTCATAATTTTTGGCTTTTTAATCTACAATGTATTTAATCTGTTTTTGGAACAGCGTATATTATCCAAAAAGCGTGTAATAGGGATTTTGTTAACATTAGGAATTAAATCTAAAGAAGCAAAACTCATTTTTCTAGTCGATTCCTTACTAATTACCCTAGTTTCTTACTTTATTGCCACTGGATTATCTATTTGGACATTATTAAACTTTAATAAACTATTAGTTATCCTTAAATTTAATTTTCCTAATCATATGTTTGATCCACGTATTTGTATTATACTGCTTACCTTCGTCATTGTATGGACAATACTATTTGTACAGAAGAAATTAAAGAGCTTATTTAAGTCTGAGCTTATCGATTTATTAAGAAAGTAATTGTACAACTCATAGGTAGCGTGGTCAAAAAACTATTAATGAAATATTAAAAAACAGAATAGACCAAAAATAGCAAAAAGATATCAGAGATACTATTTAACCACAATTCAGTACACTTGATAATTTGATGATTGAATCTAGATTCATTATATTTGTGGACGTGAATAGATGTTAGCACGAGTCCTTTTGAACAAAAACATCTAAATGAGAACTATTGTAACTTGTTATATTTTCACACATTAGTGTTTAATCAGAAAGTAGTTAAATAAAAAAAGCCTTCCGATTTGGAAGGCTTTCTAATTCTACCGGTTGTAGAACTCAACGATTAAGGACTCTTGAATATCTGGAAGTAATTCGTCGCGCATAGGTAAACGTGTATATGTACCTATTAATGTTTCTTCATCAAATGCAAGGTATGGTGCCCGTGAAATTGTTGCTTCTAATGCTTCTTTAACGATTTGGAAGGAACGAGCTTTTTCTGTTACTGTGATAGTTTGACCAGGTTCAACAATGTATGATGGAATATCGACGCGTTTGCCATCAACTAAGATATGTCCATGGCTGACAAGTTGACGTGCTTGTCTACGGGTTCTAGCTAAACCTAAACGATATACTAAGTTGTCTAAGCGTGATTCTAATAAGTAAATGAAGTTTTCACCAGTAACACCGGCCATTTTGCTAGCACGTACGAAGAGGTTATGGAATTGTCTTTCATTTAATCCATACATGTAACGTAATTTTTGTTTTTCTGATAATTGTAAACCGTATTCTGATTGGCTACGACGACGACTATTACCATGTTGTCCTGGTGGGAAAGGACGTTTTTGTAGTTCTTTACCTGTTTCTAAGATTGAGAAACCTAAGCGACGTGAAACTTTCCAAGTAGGTCCTAAATAACGTGACATAAATAATCCTCCTTTATTTAGATTTGGCATAAAAGGAAGATGCTTTCTCTTACATCAAGTGAAGATAGTATTGATTCGTTCGCTCGTGCAGCCAACGAGTTACTTGAAATCCGTTACGGTACTATCTCAAACTTAATGCGAAAAAACTGCTGCCTTTTATCGCACTTAAATAGTATATAATAAGAAAAAGTATTTGTCAAATATTAAATGGTAATTTTATCTACTAATATTTTGACAAATGCTTCTAAATAGACTTTATCATTATCAGAAAAACGATTATAAATCGGAGAATCAATATCAAGTACACCGATTATTTGATTATTCTTAAGAAGAGGTACTACTATTTCTGATTTTGACTCTGGATCACAGGCTATATGCCCGGGAAACTGATGTACATCAGGAACCACTATTGTTTCCTTCTTTTGTGCTGCTGTACCGCATACACCCTGACCAAAAGGTATTCTTATACATGCGGGTAAACCTTGAAAAGGACCTAATACGAGTTCGTTGTTTTTATTTAAATAAAAACCAACCCAATTTATATCAGTTAAAAACTGATTCAATAAGGCACTAGCGTTTGCTAGATTGGCAATCAAATCTGTTTCATGACTGATTAAGGCTTGGAGTTGTTCTAAAAGAATTTGATAATTCTCATCAAGATTATCACTATAAGTACGCTTGACAAACATATTATCACCTCAATATTCATAATTATAACAAATTTTGATAAAAAGAAAATGAAATCTGGAAAAATTTATGTTAGAATATATTTAATGAAAATTGAGGTGATTTTGGATGCTGGATAAGATTAAAGATTTCATAAATAAAGGCGATAATTTAACCACAATCCTCATTGTCATCGGTTTAGTTATTTTTACAATCATATTGCTGACAGTAATTATCATTCTTAATACGAAAAAGAAAAAACTACGGAAAGAGCTCGATGCATTGAGAAAACGAGTCATTGATTTAAAGCACCATGAAGTAATTATGAATTATACATCATATGATAATCTAAAGAATGATCCCAAATTAGGTATGTTAGTATTAAGGTGGAAAAAAGAAATCGAAAAACTTGTAAGGGAAGTTGATGCTCAATATAGCATGCTTGATGTTTTAGAAGATGCTATTGAGCAAAACAACTATCAATACTTTTTAAAATTAAAGAATGATTTTGATCGTGACGTGACTGACCTAGAGCAAAAAGCTGACAAATTTAAGGATGAGATTATTCAATATATTGATATGGCTAGTGACAATCGTAAATATATTAGCAAGTATTACGATATGACGGTAGAATTACGAGCATTGTTTGTGAAGAATGTTGATGAATACAAAGATAATAAAGATAGAGTTGAAAATTTCTTTCAAAGTATTGAACATAAATTTGAAGAGTGCAAAAATTATGTTAAGAATAGTGAGTTTGTTGAGGCTGATAATATTGCGTCCAATATCTTTAAAGATATCAAAGTATTAGAGAATTATTTAAAAGAAGCACCAAAGATTAATCATATTATAAATAAAGAAATCAGACCTAAACTTAAGAAAGTTGATGAGTTAGCAAGCCATTTTACTGAGGAAGAGTTTAAACTTTTACATCTAGATTATAAACATGAATATCAATCATATCTAGCCAAGTTAGAGGATATTATCACCGATGTCAATGATTTTATGATTGATGATTATGATGCTCGTCTCAAAGAAATCAATGATTATTTTGATGATTTAAATAAGAGATTTGAAGATGAAATTGAGTTAAAAGAATATATTGTCACTAATTTAAAACAACATCAAGAAAGTATTTTAAAAGTGGAAAATACTGCCAATAATTTCATTGCCATCTTTAATAT
>JAAYWZ010000097.1 GCA_012516175.1 Bacilli bacterium | reverse complement strand
ATAATATTTTATGGAACTGCATTTGTCTTATTTACAACTAATGTATTTACTCCTAATTTGACGCTTATTGCTCTAATGTTTGCAAGTGGGACAGCTCTTGATAGCTTGTTAACTATGGGTATGTATGCATGGATGTTAAGAAAGAAAAAGATTAATCCTTTTAAGAATATAGAGGTTTCTTTGAGTGCGAGTTAATTTTCATACTCACTCCAATAAGTCGGATGGAAAATTATCCCTATCTGAGTTGATCAATAAATTAGCAAAGTGCAACATTGAAGTGTTAGCATTAACCGATCATGATTCAGTTAAAGGAATTGAAGAGGCCAAAGCTAAAGCTGATTTACATGGAATTAAGTTTATCACTGGAATTGAGTTATCTACAAAGATTCATGGATTGGAATTAGACTTCTTAGACGAGAATAGACATACAATCCATTTACTAGGATTGCACTTTGATTACGAAATGTTAAACAAAATATTAATCGACAAAGAAGAACTTAAGAAATTAAACATCAAAAATTTAGTTACACAATTAATTGAAGTGGGATACAATATTGAACCACTTGATTATGGAAGCAAAAAAACACTAGTAGCAGAAGCATTGATTAAAAAGGGATATGCAATAAATATTCAAAATGCTTTTAATAACATTATTAACAATTTCTATCCTCGAAGTGTTGATTTAGTCACTGTTGATGAAGTTGTACGAATGATTCATAAAGCCAATGGGAAGGTTATCTGGGCTCATCCTTATGAAATTATATATGATGTTTATAAACATGGAATTACTGAATCCCAAATTGATAAAATATGTGCAAAACTTAAACTACATCATGTAGATGGTATTGAAGTATATTATGCTAAATATAATAAAGGTCAAATTGAGTTTCTTGAATCACTTAAAAGAAAGTATAGCTTTATAACTTCTGCTGGGACAGACTTTCATAATAAAACTGATTATGAACAGGCATTTATAGATATCGATATCGAATTAATTAAAGAGGTGCTTTCATGCGAATATTTGTAGTTGAAAATATTAATTCAGGTAAAAGTCACATTGTAAATAAACTTATAAAGAAATATCCTTCCTATAATATTCTATCAATAGATGAATTTAGAAAAAAACATTCTGATGGTTCTATTGAGAAAGAAATTCAAACAAGAAATATTTTTGCTAATGAGATAATAAAACATAAAGATACAATTATAGAGTTTTCTGGAGGAAATACTATTACATCATTGTTTGTTGATAAACTAAGACAAAATAGTGTTGTAATATTAGAAGTAGAAGAAAATGTAAATATTTGCTTAGAAAGAACAAAAAGTAAGGACTTTTCAAAAATACCTTATCCTACTTATAGTGAATCACTAGAGGATACAATTAGACGCCTAGATATAGAGTTTAGAAATAATTCTATAGAGAAAAACTTTATGAATACAGTTTTATAACATTATAAAGTCAATAGTAACGATGATATAAATGAATTACCACTGGATCAATTTGAAATAACAATAAAGCTTGTTGGTTCCTTTGAAAATATATATGACTGCTTTTTTGCTTTTGGATCATTGGGTAGAAGAGAAGTTAAAAAGTACTCAGATGTAGATTTGTTTCTTAAAACAGCAAATAATGTAAGCATAGTAGAGGATCAAATTAAAAATATATTTCCAGAATCAGAGATTATAATTCAAAGAAATCAAATTGATGTATATATAAATAATCACTTATTAGAGATTAACCTTATTCAAGATTTAAAAGATGCTCAGCTTTTTTATAAAAAAAGCGAGATTAAAAATGTTAGTAATACAATTTTACTTGGGAATGAAGAATTATATTTATCACTAGAAAACTTATTAAAAAATTTTAGTTATGATTT
>JAAYWZ010000096.1 GCA_012516175.1 Bacilli bacterium | reverse complement strand
ATTAAATAGATTACTAGGAACATAATTAGGATTAACATTATTACTAATACCGGTCTTCTTTTCTTTCGGCAACAATCCATTTTCTTCACCTATTATAAAAATAATAAACCTAATTGATAGACACAGAAACTTACAATATATGCCACACTAAAGGTGAAACATAGGACTAGGAGTGTCATCTTAATTGATTTTGTTTCTTGATGAATGACACCTACCGTCGCAAGACACGGTAGATACAAGAGACTAAAAACCATAAAGGTATAAGCACTTAACCCTGTAAAACTCATTTGGATTAGTGACATATCACCATAGATTTCTAGCATGGATGAAAGTATTAACTCCTTCGCCATAAATCCTACGATTAAACTGCTAGAAGCTTCCCAATTACCAAATCCTATAGGGCTGAATACTGGCGCAAAAAACTTCCCTAGATAAGCTAAGAAAGAACTATCCTGGGTTAACGCAATGCCATTTGGTCCTAGAGTTAAGAGAAACCAAATAACGATGGTCCCTAAGAGGATGAATTTACCAGCTTTTTCTAAAAAATCATGAATCATCAGTTTCGTATGTCGTAACACATTACGCATTCTAGGTAAACGGTAAGGTGGTATTTCGATAATAAAACTATTATCCTCTGTTTTAAAGATTGATACTGATAAAAGTTTAGCGCAAACTAACGCTACAATTGTCCCGATGATATACATACTTAAGATAATTAAGGCACGATGCTTTTCAAAGAAGAGCGTAGCCATTAACGAATAGATGGGAATTCGGGCGCTACAACTCATGAACGGGATGATGAAGATCGTCAGTAACCGTTCTTTTTTATTTTCAATGGTTCGCGTGGCCATAATCGCAGGAACATTACAACCGATGCCTGTGATTAAAGGAACAATCGCTTTTCCGTTTAAGCCAAACTTCGCAAAGAGGGTATCTAACATTATAGCTACTCTAGCCATATATCCTGTTCCTTCAATAATCGCTAGCATCAAGAACAGGATAGCAATTTGGGGGACGAAGACAATTACTCCACCTACTCCAGGAATTATACCATTAAGAATTAAACTTCTGAGTAAACTATCGCCTTTAACATTAATTGTAGATAAAAAATGTTCAATGAAAGGAGTGAAGTAATCATTGATAAATACATCGATTAAATCACTTAATACTGTTCCAAGTAAATCAAAAGTAAAGAAGTAAACACCAAACATTACAAGGAAAAAGATAATTAATCCATAGAAGGGGTGGGTTATAATGCGATCAATTTTATGGTTAACTTCTTTATGGTAGTTTTGTAAGGAGATGGTGGATAGACATTCGTTTACGACATTGTTTATGAAATGACGCCGATAATTAAAAATCGCACCTTTAAGGGAAAAGGCTAGTTTCTGACTAATAATTTCTTGTTCACAGAACTGTACTATTTCTTTAACTTTATCAATGTTTTCTCGCGGTAGATAGTCCCACAAACCACTATTGCCTTCTAAGATTTGAATAGCTTTCCAGCGATTTAAGTTTGCATCATCATTTACTTGAATTAATGGTATTAACTCTACGATCGTTTTTTCAATAATTTCTCCATAGTAAATCCTAAAGGTTGCAGGTTGTTTTACTGATTTTAATGATTCACTTAACTCACTTATACCCGCTTTTGTTTTTGCGGATATACCGTATACAACACACTTCAACTTCTCACTTAATTTATGTAAATCAATAGTCTTACCTGTTAGTTTAAGCTCATCCATCATATTTAATCCAATAATGACAGGTTTACCCAACTCTAATAACTGGATAGTAAGATGGAGGTTTCGCTTTAGGTGAGTTGAGTCAACGATGTTAATGATACCATCATAATTATCTTCTAAGATGGATTTCGTCACAATACCTTCATCAGCACTTGTTGGTGAGACGGAATAGGTACCTGGTAAATCAATTATTTCTCCATATTTAAAAGTACCATGTTTCTTTTCGACGGTGATACCGCCATAATTCCCGACATGGGCGTAAGTAGTGGTTAGAAGATTAAAGACACTACTCTTACCCACATTTGGATTTCCAACTAATAAATAACGCATATGCTGCCACCTACTCTACAATGATCTTTTGGGCATCACTTTTACGTAAACATAATTCGACATCATCGATATCGATGATATATAAACGGTTAAAATTTACTTTATTAATTAACTTCACATAAGCTCCTGGCGCAATTCCTAAATCTAAGTAGCGATTTCTTAAGCGCAGTGGTAATTGGTCCATATTCTTAATTTTGGCGACTTCACCAAGAGCTAAATCGGCGATTGTTTTCATATTCTCACCTATAATTGATAACTGTTATCAGTTGCCTCTTTTATTATACAGCGATTGTTTTTTTTGTCAATCAAAGGCAGAAAAATCCCATTAATATGCATGAACGAGCGTATACCTCGATATATATTTACTAAGGTAATGGTGATATCATGATAAAATTATTGAAGAATCTGTTTGTAAGTTTATTTATTGTCTTATCAATCATTTTTATGATTATTCGCCCTGTAGAAATAATGGATGCGGTGCGTAACGCCCTCACTATTTGGGCTACGCGGTTATTTCCGGTCTTATTTCCCTTTTATATCTTTTCTACCCTAGCCATAAAATATGGGATCGCAAAAGTAATTGGTGATGCTTTATCACCTATTACAAGAACAATCTTTAAAACTAATAGCATCAGTGGTTTTATCTTAATGATGTCGTTAATCTCTGGTAATCCAGGAAGTGCTATTATCATCGCTGAATTATATGAACAAAAGTACCTAACTAAACGTCAAGCCCTCCATTATCTATCCTTCTGTGTCTATGCGAATCCCTTATTTATCTTGGGAGGAATTGCGATTAGTTATTACCATAATCAAAGTATCGGCATTATTATCTTAATAAGCCATATACTTGCTAATCTCATCATTGGTTTTTCTTTAAGATTTATAAGTCACGACCATGAGGAAAAAGATATCCGTATACCAACCTATCAGAAAAAGTCTTTTGGTTTTTATTTAACAGATACCCTACAAAAAGGTATTAATACAATGTTACTCATTGCTGGTTTTATGATCTTTTTTAATATCGTCATTGTGATGGTTAAAAACAGTGGCTTAATTAATTTAACTTATCATATAGTAAAACCCTTCAAAATACCCTTTAACATTTATCAGAGTATTTTCATTGGTTTATTCGAAATGGTGACTGGTATTGATTTTATTTATCAACTGGATTTACCCAAAAGGGTATCAGTCACTTTAATTACGATGATTATCTCCTTTGGTGGGTTTTCTGTACACTTACAAATCCAAAGTATTTTGATAAACTTAAAACTAAAATATTGGCCATTCTTCCTCGCCAGGTTAGCACAAATGATTATAAGTGGACTCTTAGCTTTTATTCTATATCCTTATATCTATAAAGAAAAAACGATTCCAACTGGTAAACTCATAACTGAATCGTTCTATCATAAAGGTTTTATCTTACTTATGATTATTCTTTTATTAATAATCCTTATCTTACTCGTTATAAATCAATTAATAGATAATTATAAATTAAAGAGAATTAGGTAAGCTACCTAATTCTCTTAATTATTTCCTCTTATTACTTAATTTCTCATAGATTTTCTCAGCAATAAATGGTGGAACAAAGGATGAAATATCGCCATTAAATTGGGCTATTTCTTTAACCATAGAAGATGAGAAATAGGAATATTCGGTTTTCGTCATCATGAAGATGGTATCAACATTAGGATTTAACATAGTATTGGTTGATGCCATTTGAAGTTCAAACTCAAAGTCAGTCACAGCTCTTAACCCTCTTAGTAAGCAAGTCGCGTGGACTTCTTTCGCAAATTGACTGATGAGTTTATCACAAATTACTACTTCCACATTGGGTATATCTTTAACAACTTCCTCCATCATTGCTTTACGTTCCTCTACTGTAAAGAGGGTTTTCTTGGCGGGATTAATGGAAATCGCAATATAGAGTTTATCAAAGAGTCTACTACCACGTTTAATTAAATCTAAATGCCCATAGGTTAAAGGGTCAAATGAACCTGGATAAATACCTATTTTAGTCATAATCGTCTCCTACATTCTTATAGATTGAAAGTTTGGTAATACCATAAACATAGGCTTTCTGAAAAACTAAACTTTTATAGTTTTCCATAAAACTTTCTTCTTTACTACTTTCTACTACGATTGTTGCGTCTTTTTTTAATAAATTATTGTCAATTAATTTTTGTAAGATAGTATCAATTAGATTCTTTTTATATGGGGGATCAAGAAATACTAAATCAAACTGATACCCTTTTAAACTACCATCTAAAGCTTTTATGGCATCGTTCTTGATTACTTCACAGGAATCAATACCAAGGTTTTTCAGGTTTTCTTTAATCATCTTTATCGCTTCATAATTCACATCGACAAAGATACACTTTTCCATCCCTCGACTTAATGCTTCAATACCTAAAGCACCACTCCCCGCAAATAAATCGAGAGCAACGCCCCCATCAAAGTACTGACCTAAGATATTAAAGAGCGCTTCTCTTACTTTATCTAAGGTTGGGCGGGTGGATAAGCCTTTGATGGTTTTTATAGTTCTTCCTTTAAAATCACCAGCGATGATGCGCATAATACCACCGCTATTTAATAATTTTTTTAATTAGATTTAGTTTTTTATCATCATAAGGAGGATAACGGAGGGCTAGATCTAATGCCTTACCCTTTTTAAAGACGCTCTTCTCCCTACTAAAGGTCTTAAAAGTATAATCACCATGATAGTTACCAATCCCACTATCACCTACACCACCAAAAGGCAAATAAGGTGTAGCTAAATGTAACAAAGTATCGTTAACACAACCTCCACCAAAAGTGATATTATTTAATATCGTCTTTTCCACAAACTTATCATTGGTGAAAAGATAGAGGGCTAAAGGATGAGAAAATGAACGGATAGTTGATATTACTTCTTCGACATTGTTAAAAGTAAGGATGGGTAGAATTGGTCCAAAGATTTCCTCCTGCATCACTGGTCGGTCTAGACTATTAATCTCAATGATGGTGGGTTCAATCTTCTGGCTTTTTTTATCGTAACTACCACCAAATAAGAGTTTTTCTTCTTTAAGGAGGTTAAGCAAGCGTTCGAAGTGGTGACTGGTAATAATCTTCGGATAACTTTCATTATTTATAGGATCAGGATAGTATTTATTAATATATTCCTTTAATTTAGTAATGAATAACTCTTTTACGCTTTCATGAACTAAGAGATAATCAGGGGCTACACAAGTTTGACCAGCATTCATAAGTTTACCAAAGACTACTCTTTTGGCAGCTAAGTCAATATCAGCACTCTTATCAATGATACACGGACTCTTTCCACCTAATTCTAAGGTATATGGAATTAAGTGGCTACTAGCTCTAGTCGCAATTGCCTTGCCTACCTGCACACTACCAGTAAAGAAGACATAATCTACTTTACTATCAATTAGTTCTTCGGTTTCTTCCCTTCCCCCTAAAACTACTGATAGGTACTCTTCTTTGAAGTTTTCTTCAATGATTTTCTTGATGACATTACTTGTGTGCGAAGAGAATCTACTGGGTTTAATTATCGCAGTGTTACCTGCCGCAATCGCCCCTATTAAAGGCGCAAAGGTTAGTTGAAAGGGATAATTCCAAGGGGAAATGATTAATACTACTCCATATGGTTCATGAATGATGAAACTCTTGGCAGGTAAGTACATCCATGGTGTTTTTACTTTCTTGATTTTACTTAGTTTTGGTAGTCGTTTAATCATGTGGTCGATTTCTTGATAGATGAAACCAACTTCCGTTATATAAGCCTCATAATTAGATTTACCTAAATCCTTATATAAAGATTCTAATAACTCTTTTTCATTTTCCTTCATTGCTTGTTTTAATCTCTTCAACATTTTAATCCGATACTGTACTGGTCTTGTAGCTCCTGTTAAATAGTATTCTTTTTGCTTAAGAACAAGAGGATGCATAAACATCACTTCCTATTTATTCTTTTCGATAAAGGCTTCTAATTCCTCTAATGTCCTAAAATCTTTAAAACTATCGACAATTTCGCCTTCTTTAACATAATAGGTAGTTGGAGAAATATAATTAGTAATTTCGAATTCTTCGAGAAAAGCAAGAAAGGCTTGATAATCATTATCGAAAGCTTTATCCCAATAAATAACAATTAAGTCTTTTTGGCCATGTTTCTTAACATATGGTACTAATGTTTCCTTAGTATATTCTTGGCAGATATCACAGAAACTTTCACCTAACACCAAAACAAAGGAATCTTTATTATCCATCTTTCGGGTAAATTGCTTAACAGTGTTTAATCTTAGGCGTTTGTGACTAATAAAAAAAATCGTGCCTAGTAATACTATTAATAACGCTAAAACAATATATATTAATTTGTTTCGCATATGAACCTCCTACATCTTTCGACTAATTATATTATATTGTAAAGAGCACAATTACACAAGAACATTAATATTTACAAGATAAATTACATGGGGTATAATAATGTTTACGAAATGACATTTATTCTAAATAGATAGGAGTATACTCATGGCTACATATTCTCGTTACAATCCTAATCAAAAGAAAGATAATCGTTTCCGAAATATCGTTATCGGTATTGTCGGTGCCATCGTATTACTTACACTTGTTTTAGTTATCATCAATGCCGTCTCACCAAGTCCCTTAGCTGAGGCTAATGTCAATAAATATGCCAAAGAAGTATATGGTGAACGTAGTGATGATGAATATCTAATCTACTTCTATAGTGAAACATGTGCATACTGTCAACAACTTCAACAAAGCAGTGAATATAAGAGTTATATTGCTAATCCAGAAATACCTTTATATAAATTAGATGTATTAAATATCCCCGATAACATCATTCGGAAAGCTAACATAACAGGAACACCAACAATTGTCCACATGAGGAAGAATGCTAAGGGGAAATATGAGATCGTCCGTACGGTATCTGCACTCGATAATATTAGAAATTACTTAGCGAATTTAAGTTAAAGGGAGAAATCCCTTTTTTATTTTGGCGATTAGTTTATTATTTTATCTAAATATCTTATGATTTGTGTTAAAATATAGATGATTGATTAAAGGAGGAGAGAGCATGTCATTTACCTTAGCATTCTTTAAACAAAAAGATGCCGAAATTGCCTTAGATGATGTTATTACCTTTTTCCATAATGAACCTAACTTTTTCGTGAAACATTTAGATGATGACCTACTTCAATTTGTCTATCACAATCCTCTAACTAATGTGTTATTCTCTATTACATATAATGAACGGCAAGAATTAAATGTGGAAATACCAGAAGATATAGAATGGGAATACTGTTATACGACATTTACTTTAAGTTATTTACGACCAACATATTATGCTAAAGAGTCATTAGATATCGTAGTTAAATTTATGAAGTACTTTAATCTTGCCATCTATAACCCGCAGACCGAACCATTCGAAGTCAAAAATTATACCTTTGAAGAGTTGGTTGATTCTTATATTCAAAATAATTCCCTTACTGCTAGAGAGTTCAATAAACAATTTCCCGTTTTAACTATTAGTAAGAATAAGGTCGATTACTTCTATGATTATACCATTAAATGTGAAATGTTAGAACTTCCCGAAGATGTCGCTCTACCATTTATTAGTTTTATAAAAGATAAAAACAATATTGTTTATACTGTCTTTGCTTGGCCGCAAAATGTGAAAACCATAATGCCTATTACTGATTATGTATTAATTGAAAGGACTTATAAGAAGGCTCTCTTCTTAAAGAAAACAGAAGTAAGCCTTGTGCCATTTTCGGAAATCCAAACAAAGTTTAAAGATTATTTGGTCAAACTAGATGACCCTATACCTTGTTTCCTATTTGAAACTGATAACGAAACCACTAAACAGTTATATTACGAACTATCCCAACAGGACTTCACAGAATATGAAGTAGTAGAAACTGATGATTTCGTCGATGTTGAATTTTAACTCACAAGTAATTGTGAGTTTTTTTATTATAGATAAATAGAAAGGAGAGCGATATCAGTATTCGCTCTCCTCTCTTGGCCAAAATAAATCATTTAATGTTTTATCTAAAGCTTTACATATCTTAATACATAATTTTAAGGTTGGATTATAATTACCACTTTCAATTAATCCAATGGTTTGGCGCGTTACACCAACGATGATACCTAAGTCTTCTTGTGATAAAGACTTTTCAATCCGCGCCTTTTTTAATTCGATATTCATATCATCACCCTTTCCTACTTAAATAGAATTAATAAAACCCCAAAGATTATTAGGAAGAGATTGCGTAAAAGGATCCCCTTCCTATCTGAAGAATTGCAATAAAAAGTATTTACGTAATCCGTCTTGCGGTCTAATGTGTAAGAAAAAACAATGAGAATAACGATGATATATGGATAAAAGGCATTATACAAAAGGAGTAATGCCTGTTGAGATAGGATAGTAGGACAACTTAACCATAATAAGTAGTATGTTAATATACCGTATCCAATGTAGATACAATATGGCAAATACTTATTACGGTATCTCACGATATAATATGCACGATGATTATTCTGACAATAGTGCTTAGTAGTGCTATATTTAAGGGATAGGTATAATACTAAGGCTATTAATAAATAGATTAGTGGGTTAAAGAATTCTAGTGAAAAATAACCAGTTAATATTATAATTAACTGTTTAAGTAATAACGATGTAGGAAATACATCGCTTTTAAGTATTGATTTCATAACCAATACTATGAAAAATAT
>JAAYWZ010000095.1 GCA_012516175.1 Bacilli bacterium | reverse complement strand
GATGTAAAGTAAGGATTTTTGTAATATAATCTTCATTATAATTAGTTAAATAGATGTAATCATCATATTGATGATTAGGATTATTAATCTCGATTTCATCTAATAAAGCTTTGCCACTTAGAATTATCCGAATCTGGGCATTAAAAAACGCCTTAATCTCCTGTTCAATTAAATTAAAATGGGTACAACCCAAGATTAAAGCGTCGATTTCTTTATTTAGTTCCGTAAAATGTTCCTTCATATATAAATTAATCTGTTCTCGATCCATCCTTTCACATAAATCTACTAAATCACTACATGGTATGGTAATTGTTCTCAGTCCATAGCTACTTCTTATTAATCTCCCATATAAATCATTTTCCGCCACATTATTCGTCGCGATTATTCCTACTGTTTTTATCTCAGGATATTTCTCTAACTCTTTGATGGTTGAGGTAATAATCGGTATAACTTTACCATTATAGCGGCTCTCTAAATACTTCATATATATAGTTGAAGCTGTGTTACAAGCTAAGATAATCTTTTCTGCCCCTCTATCTAATAAATACATAATAATGCGCTCAATGATACTTATTAACTCAAAATCTGTTTTTGTTCCATAAGGAAAATACTGATTATCAGCCACATAAACCAAGTGATGTACTCTTTCTCTTAATAACTTAAATAAACTTAAACCCCCTAAGCCCGAATCATATACTACTAGACTCCCCTTCAATAAGTCACCCCCGAATTCTTTAATGCGCCGATAAAGTCAAATTCAAGTTCACCTTTTGCGATTTTGTAAAACCTCGTAAAGATTTCTTTAGTTATATAGGCATCTTCATAAGCATCATGTTTTTGTGTACCACATTCAATATTTAACAACTTAGCACAAGTAAATAAACCTAACTCATAATTAAAGTTAAAATAGCGTTTTAATACCTCTTGCATATTGATGAAATCTTCATCTCTAAATATTGGTGCGACGTTATTAATATTATATGAATTAATTAAAGCGTTCTTGTCACTTTCACCCCAAATAATAATGCAAGGTTGGTATCTTAATAGAATTACGCGTATTTCCTCATAAAAGGTACGATAACTAATCCCATTATCAATCGAATCGCGACTAATGTTCAAAAACTTCAAAGTCCGCTTTGAAACCTGTTCAATAAGTGTCGGTTTTAAGAACTCATTATAAGTCCAGATAATTTCATTATTGCGGTTTACGAGGATTGCGCCGATTTGAATTATTTCTTCGCGAACATCTTTTGCATGTTGAAGTGTAAGTTCTAAATCCATAAACATGCGATAATTATACTTATCAATTCGATCGAGGATATTTAATTTTGCGACATTTTGATCAAAATAACTAATTTTTCGATGGTAGCGATTACCTTCAATTTTCTCAAACGCGATGATGCGACTCGCTGAATGATGTTTAATGCGGAAACGCTTGGTATCACATATAAAGCGCACAAAAACACCGCTATAAAGAAAATTCCGAAACTCTCTAACAAACCGCGGTGGTAAATAAAAAAACTCCAATTTATTTTTCTGCTTAATACTTATTAATTTATAATCAACACTTACTTTATATATTTGTCCTTGTACTACTCTTGGCATATTATCAATCCTCAAATAATATACATGTATAATTGTACAAATCTCGTTAGGGAAATTCAAGGGGAGATAGAGAAAAAACCACCTAAATAGGTGGTTATAGTTTTAACTCATTCATTTTTATTAATTCAACTATTGCCTGTGTACGACTAGTCACCGATAGCTTTTGTATTACGTTAGATATATGATTGCGTACCGTTTTTTCACTAATGAATAGTTCATCAGCTATCTGCTTCGTCGTCTTGTTTTTGATTAATAATTCGAAAATTTCCCGTTCCCGTTTAGTGAGAAATTGTTGCTTGGTGCCTTCCATATATTGACCTCCTATCATGAAGGTTTACTTTCTCACTTTATCATATGATTTAATACATTATTTGTGAGTGATAGTTATCATGTTGAGTCTAGTGATTTTCGAAATTTTTCGCATGTAAGATAACTTCAATCACATTTTTTGGGATACCTGCCGCTTTTAGTTCCTCATACGTGGCTTCTTTGATTCGCTTAACACTACCAAAATAATTAAGTAGCTGTTTCTTCCTGGTTGGACCAATTCCAGGTAAATCATCTAGGAAGGATTTGGTAACCTTCTTATTTCGTAAAGTCCGATGGAAAGTAATCGCAAAGCGATGTACTTCTTCTTGAATATTCATGAGGAGTTGGAAAGCTCTTGAGTGCTTATCAAGCTTAATAAATTCTAACGTATCACCATCTAATAGCTCACTAGTCTTATGATGATTATCTTTTACTAATCCCACCACCTTAATCGATAGATTAAGGCTATTTAAGACTTCTTTAGCGACATTAACTTGCCCTTTACCCCCATCGATAATAATTAGATCGGGTTTGTCTAAATCATCCATTAATAACCGATAATACCTCCGATATACCACTTCCCGCATATAGCCATAGTCATCAGCTGTCGGTGTGTACTTAATCTTATATTTCCGGTAATCTTTTTTACTAGGTTTTCCATCAATATAGCAAACCATGGCGCTAATCGCTTCTTCACCAGAAATATGGGAATTATCAAAGGCTTCAATTCGTTTAATTGAGGTAAGACCAAGCGCTTCGCTTAACTCCTGTAAAGCACCAAGCGTACGTTCCTCATCTTGCATAATGAGTTTTAAACGATTCTCTAAAGTGATTTTCGCATTTTCAGTGGCAAGTTCAACGAGTTTATGTTTATCACCAATCTTAGGTACAACCATTTTAACTTTTAGATAATCTTCTAATAATTCCGTATCTAAGTTGTTAGGAAGAAGAATTTCTTTGGGTTTAATATTATTGTTGTTGTCGTAAAAGTTTACGATAAAGCGAG
>JAAYWZ010000006.1 GCA_012516175.1 Bacilli bacterium | reverse complement strand
TACCAGGTTTTTTTAAATAGATTTTATTATGTTCATCATAAATATATAATTCTACGTCAGCATCAATAATCCTTTTAAAGAGAAACAAAGTACTTAAAAAGTGATCTAATCTTTTCCCTGTTACACCAAATAGATTAATTACTTTTGGTTTAAGCGTTAACGCGAACTCAAAAGCAAGTTCAGTATCTGTATTATTCTTTTCACTCTGATACTTATTGATATTAGCACATGCCCTTTCAAGTTCTTGTAACTGGGCATTGTTAATCGAATCAAAATCACCAAAAGCATAATCTAACTTGACTCCTTTTTCCAGGAGTCTAATTGCGCCATAATCTACCCCGATTACGAGATTGCATGGATGATGCTCTAATAAAGATAAATCAAAAGGACTACCAGCGACTATATTTATAATCATTTTAACACCTTTAATGACTCAATGGCTTTTTTTCTGTCCTTGCTAGTAAAGATATAGTTTCCTGCAACTAGTATATCAGCACCATGTTCTTGACAGAGTTTACCTGTTTCAGCATTTATACCACCATCAACTTCAATAAGGAAGTTGAGGTTGTTTTCAATCCGATAATTCTTTAGGGCTCTAATCTTCTTTAAACTAGCAGGAATAAAGGTTTGCCCACCAAAACCAGGATTGACACTCATGACAAGGACTAAATCGCATAAATCTAAGACATTTAAGATATTCTCGATTGGGGTATGGGGATTTAACACCACCCCAGCTTTAATATTGTGGTTTTTGATTTCTTGTATAGTCCTGTGTAAGTGGATACAGGCTTCCACATGGACGGTTAAGTAATCAGCCCCAGCATCCACAAAATCTTTAATATATCGTTCTGGTTTTTCAATCATCAAGTGCACATCAAACGGTAAATGAGTATGAGTTCTTATGGCTTTAATTACTGGTGGTCCAAAGGTAATATTAGGTACAAACATCCCGTCCATCACATCAAGATGGACTAAATCAGCCCCAGCTTCGGTAATTTCTATGACTTCTTCTTTTAAACGACTAAAGTCCGCTGATAATAATGAGGGTGCAACTAACATAAAATCCTCCTATTTACGGGGATATATTACCCGTAGTTTCTTTATTTCCTCATGAAAAGCTTTATAATGTTCATAACGTTGGTCATAAACAGAATTAGTTCCTAATTTCGCTTTCACAGCGCAACTAGGTTCATTAATATGTAAACAACCTCGGAACTTACAATCATTACTTAACTCTAAGAATTCTATGAAGCTAGAGGAGAGGATTTCCGTATCAATCCCAAACTCTTGGAAATCTAAGTTCGAAAAGCCAGGTGTATCGACGATTAAACCATTATTAACTTTAAATAGTTCCACATGGCGAGTTGTATGTTTACCTCGCCCTAAAGCTTCGGAAATTTCATCAGTTTTTAGAGTTAGATGGGGGTTAATCGCATTGATTAAACTGGATTTCCCTACTCCTGATTGACCTGCTAGGACACTAATTTTACCATCTAAGGAATCAATGACTGGTTGAATCGAAGCCTGGTCATATTTAGAAGTAGTAATAACTTGATAACCTAGTGATTGATAATAATCTATATAGGGATATATGAAATCATCTTCAAGTAAATCTATTTTTGTGATAATAATGATCGGTGTAATATCTAACGCTTCGATAACAGTAAGAAAGCGATCTAGCAATAATTGACTAAATTCCGGCTTCTTAATGGAAAAGACTAATAGAACTTGATCAATATTCGCAACAGGTGGACGGACTAAAGTATTCTTGCGTTCACTGATTTCCGTAATATAACCTTGATATGGTCCAGTAACTTGAAAAGAAACGCGGTCCCCTACTAAGGGCGTAACATTGATGTTCCGAAAAACACCACGACCTCTACATTCATAAATATCTTTTGATTTTTCTTCCTCAACATAGTAGAAACCACTGAGAGCTTTAACGATTAATCCTGTTGGCATACCTACTCCTTCTCTAATAATTTAGCTTTTTTAGCACGTAATTGTCCACAAGCTGCATCGATATCAGCGCCTTTTTCTCTTCTTACCGTTACATTGATACCTTCATCTTCTAAAACTTTGATGAAGGACTTTATCCGTTCCTGACTAGGTTTTTCATAACCTCGTTCTAAAACATAATTAATGGGGATAATATTGACGTGACAGAGTAAGGGTTTTACTAAATTCGCTAAGCGTTTAGCTTCTTCGATATTATCATTTATACCATTTAATAACCCAAACTCAAAGCTTACTCTTTTACCAGTAACTTCATTATAATATTTAACAGCTTCTAATAGCTTTTCTAAGGGATAAGCTCGATTAATGGGCATGATGACGCTTCTAGTGATATTAGTAGTCGCATGGAGGGAAATCGCAAGTGTTACTTGGAGATTCATGTCCGCAAATTCATAAATCTTGGGGACAACCCCGCAAGTTGAAACCGTGATATGACGAGCACCAATATTGAGAGTCTTTTCATGGTTGATGATTTTAATAAATTTCATTGTGTTTTCAAAATTATCAAATGGCTCACCACTCCCCATGATGACGATACTACTCACTCTTTCCTTATTTTCATCAAGGTGTTTTTGGATTTCAACTATTTGACTAACAATCTCACCACTATCTAAGTTTCTAACCATTCCCCCGAGCGTAGAAGCACAGAAGGTACAACCCATACGACAACCAATTTGGGTTGTTACGCACACGGAATATCCATAATCATGAGCCATCAAGACACTTTCGATATAATGTCCATCACGTAACTCAAATAAGAATTTTTTCGTTCCATCTTTAGAAACTTGTAAAGTATCTAGTTTTAGTATTTCAATATCAAAGTCTTCATTGAGTTTATTAATTAAGGTTTTTGGTAAATTGGTCATCTGATTAAAGGTATCAACCCGTTTATTATATAACCAATCAAAGATTTGTTTAGCACGATATTTCTTTTCATTAATATCTAAAAGATAATTTTCTAATTCTTCTAAAGTATAGGAATAGATGTTTGTTTTCATTAAATTCACCAATTTATATTTTAACACATTTTCATAATATTTACATTAATAATTTCTTTTTGTAATTTTCTTGTATTAAATAAAGAACTTAAGGCTAAGTTACATAAAAGTATACCAAATTCTTTAGATTAATCGAAATTAATTGTCACTAAAATCAAAACGAGAAACCAGTTGGTTTCTCGTTTATTTTCAGTTTATCCGTCTATAAGTTCACCTGAACAAATTAGACTAGGACCTAGGGCTGATGGACCACTTAATGCGATACTTTCTTCGATAGTGAACTCAATCAATTCGATTGTTGGTTTTTCATATGTTTCTCTTATCATCAATTTCCCTCCTCTAATTCATATAATTTAAAGTTATCAAAAGTTAATTTAGATTCAGGTGTATTTTCACTCATCCTACCTAAATGAACGAATAATTGTAGATCCGAAGCAGTTTTTTTTCTACTGTGAAAATTATGGTGTAAGTACTTAGTTCAGTACCTATTACTAATCTTTCATTGACATAGCGATTGTTATCACTTACTTTAAATCCTGCATCTACTTCCCGTTCTACTGTTGATACCGCATCGAAGACAAGTTTATATGTTTTTCCTTGTTCAAGTGTAATCCAACCAGTCGCTATTTGGACTAAGGTACCATTAACAGGATAATCACCAAAGTCACGGATATCAACCGTAAAGACACCATCTTTTATGGTAAAACTAATATCACGATTCCCATGGTTTTTACTATCCCAACCACGCTAATAATATGGAGATTTTCCATACGCATCATTTTCTAATCTTTGGGGTGTACCATTACCTTGAGAGAAATCGGCGTTTTTAATTTTATCATTAGTTACATCTATCCAATTCTCATTACTCTTGATCTTGACTCTTCTTGTCACTCGTGTTTCATTACCTGCTTCATCTCTTAGAATAAATGTCAAAATATATTCGCCAGCAGAATCCGTACTAATACCTTCAACAATTTCTCCATCTTTTTCATAGATTATTTCTAGGTTATCCATTTTATTAAAATCAATAAATAAAGTTATTTATTTTAATAAAATGATTTATCAGTCAACATAGCTTACGCTATATTTACTCTAACTGGGTGTAACCCCACACCCTCTATTCCCTCTGCAAATGTTTCAGGAAATACTTTTCTTATTATTTGATATGCCCCATTTAAATCTGCATTTATTAATTTTCTTTTATTA
>JAAYWZ010000094.1 GCA_012516175.1 Bacilli bacterium | reverse complement strand
AGTATATGGTGTGTCACCATTATTATCAGTTACATTTAAATCAATATCTTTATGATTTAATAAATATCCGATCGTCTTATTACTAAGATATTCGCTTGCGATATGTAATGCTGTTTGACCATCATTGTTTTTCAAATTAATATTCACGTTGGTTTTTGTAAGTAAATACTTTACTAACTCTTCATCGTCATTCATCAAAGCATACATTAAACAAGTATTGCCATTTTCACCCTGAAAATTGACGTTAGCTCCCTGTTCAATAAGAGCTTTAATAACACTAATATCCACATAACCTAATTGACATGAAAAGGTTAATGCCGTTTCATCTAAATAAACTCTATCAACATTTTGGATATTCTCGATTATGAGCAAACTAATCTCATTATTATTAACATATGTCGCATTCATCAATAATGAGAATCCATATGAATCAGGGTTTTCTAACTCATCTTTAACTTGGTTAATAAGGGTTTTGATGATTTCATTAATTACTTCCAACTCAGTAATCTTATTTGTACCTAGGATATCAGTAATCGTATCAATGTGGTTGTTATTAACCTTTTTTAGATCAAAACCATTTTGAATTAACTTTTGGGCATAAGACAAATCAAAATCTTCAATCAACACTTCTAAGGGTGTTCGACCTTGATTTGGACCACGATCAATCGCAAATCTTAAATCTGCTCCTTCATCGATAGCTTTTTGATATACACTTCTATTCCGAGTGTTTATTGCATCGATGATTACCTGCTTATGGTCAGTAGTAGTTAAATCAGTATCACCATTTTGGATAAACGTAAAAATCAAAATGGTTGTTAAGGATATCACTAATATAACTGAAATATAAAGCAGTAGTTTTAGTGTTTTACTATTCAATCTATCACCCGTCTTTGCAGATTAATTTATGCCCCTATATTAATATATATAGACATCCGATATTACAATTATATAAAAAATATTACTAATTTACAATATATTTACTTGCCAAAAAGAACGAATTACATCATAAATGTACTAAAATTCCTATTTTTTCCCATTCTTGCTTGCGAAAATTATAAATTTCTTCTTTATATGGAGGAAATTCTTTATTACCAACTTTTACATATGGAGTCTCTAAAATTCTGGGAATTTCTGGAAAATCAGGATGATGAACGATGTAGTTTAAAACGTCAAAGCCTATATAGCCAAAACCAATGTTGGCATGACGATCTTTTTGGGCTCCCTGGGGATTCTTACTATCATTAATATGAAAAACTGATATTCTTGACTTGCCAATTATCTTATCAAATTCATTCATTACACCATCAAAATCACTGACAATATTATAACCAGCATCATGCGTATGGCAAGTATCGAAACATACTGTGATCCTTTCATTATCAGTTATACCCATTATTATCTCTGCTAGTTCAGGGAAATTTCTACCAATTTCTGTGCCCTTTCCTGCCATCGTTTCTAAGGCAATTCTTACCTTGGAACCTTTAGTATTACGCAAAACTTCATTTAAGCCTTTAATAATACGTTTTATTCCGTAACTCACACCTTGACCAACATGAGCACCAGGATGAAGCACAATTTGATTAATACCTAAAGCTTCGGTACGCTTAATTTCTTCTGTTAAAAAATCTACTGCGAATTGATATTTACTATCATCGGGATTCGCTATATTCATGATATAAGGTGCATGAACAACTAAATCATTAATATTTAAACCACTTTCTTGAATCAATTGCTGAGCTTCAGGAATACGTAACTTATCAATCGGTTTACGAATAGTATTTTGCGGTGCTCCGGTATATACCATAAATGTATTGGCTTCATATGATAAAGCTTCTTTAACACTACCTAAAAAGGCTTCATCGCCACTTAAATTAACATGACTGCCTATTTTTAACATCATTACTTTCTCCTATCTTAGTGAAAATACTTAACTAGTATAAGTATACCGTTATAAGAAACTTATAAAAAGTTATAAAATTTATAACTTTTATGTTCTTTTCCTTATTCATAGAGTCCGCTTTCGAAATCCTACTTGCGTTTGGTATGACTCTCCAAAGGCTTAAATTCCGATGTAACGACACCGT
>JAAYWZ010000005.1 GCA_012516175.1 Bacilli bacterium | reverse complement strand
CGATAATCGTATTAGTAAAGTAAGTTTTGTGGTTCGCAAAGTCTTCGATATATCCGCTTGTTAAGATTTCGCCGATTAGTTCACGAATGTTAACAGCGCAACCTTCAATATTTTTTAAAAGAATTAGTGAGTGGGGGTATTTCTGGACAAATCTTGTTAGGGTATTAGGATTATCAAATCCGACATATCCAGGTGGAGCGCCAATCAAATTAGCAATACTATGATGGTCAGTGAAGTGATTCAAATTAATCTTTTTAATTGCTTCACTGCGGATATTAAATATTACTGCTAAATCATTTAAGAAGCAATTTAGTTCTTTTTCCTCATCATACTCACAAAGAATACTAACGATTGGTTGAAAAGTAGCACGGATATTGCTATAGTAACGTAGGTAATATTTTTTTAGAAAAGGATATTTCTTGAGATTTGCGAGCCCCTGATTAGTTAAATGTTGATTAGTAATCGTTCTAATAATCTCATCAACTGTAGTACTAATTAATATTTTTTGATTATGTACCTTAGCATAAGCGCATGATTCATCTAAGACATCAATTGCTTTATCGGGGAAAAAGCGGTCAACTAAAGCTTTCTCTACCTGATTAACAAGATGGATGATGGTTTCATCGGGAATTATCATTTGATGAAAACTTTCATAATACTTTTTAGTGTTTAAGAGAATATGAATTGTCTCATCAATAGTGGGTTCATCAACAAATATCGGTAAAAACCTTCTTGAGAGAGCCATGTCACTAATAATGTATTTATAATATTCATCCACGGTGGTTGCACCAATGCATCTGATTTCTCCTCGAGCTAAACTAGGCTTTAGGATATTAGCCATATCAAGATTATTTTCGCTATTTCCTGCATTAACAATATTGTGGATTTCATCGATAAAGAGGATAATATCTTCACGATTTTTAACAACGTCAATAAAATCTTTGAGACGTTGTTCAAAATCACCGCGATACTTGGTACCAGCGATAAGGCTTGCGACATTCAAAGCGATGATTTGTACTGCCTTTTTTTCTTGATAATATTTTTGAGCTAATCCTTCGACGATTGCGGTCTTGCCCACCCCAGCATTACCAATTAAAATACAATTACGTTTATTTCTTTTATTTAGCACATTATTTATGCGTTCAAGAATATCTTCCCTACCTATTAATGGTAATAATTGTCCTTTCTCCACTAGTTCTGTGATATTCTCTACAAAACTAAAGTTCTTCCAATTAATTTTTTGTTTTTTCTTAGCTTCTTCAAAAGTCCATCCCATCACATCAATAATCTCTTGACTTAACTCTTCCCGATCGACTTCTAACTTATCTAAGATGTGACAGGCAACACAATCGGAAGTATTTAATAAAGCATAGAATAAATGTTCCTCATAGACAAAATCAGCTTCCGTCTTCTTACATAAATCTACTGCTTTTTCTAAGATTAAGCGTAATTTTGGAGTATAAATAATTAAACCTGGTATATTTTTCCTAAATACATTTATTTTGTCTATACTCTCTTTTATATCTTCTTCTGTTATACCTAATTCTCCTAAAAGAACTTGACAACTGCTGTTAGGTTCATTGAAAAGTGCCAATAATAAGAACTCGGTGCCAACAACGTATTCGTTTTGGTTTAAAGCATAACGATGACTACGCAAAATAATCCCCTTAGCTTGTGGCGAAAACTTCTCAAACACGATATCCACCCTTTCTTCTCTATAAAGATATATGTTTTTTTCGGTTAATACTTGCTTATAGAGTAGAAAAAATATTAAGATAAACCTTTTTTTAACTAATTGATAAATTTGACTTTTTTTGTTGATAGAATTAGTCCAATGGTTTATAATTCAAGTTAAGTAAATTTTATAGAGGTGATATTCATGCACGTTACTTATGATAAGGATTATATCAACAAGTTGAATAATGACATAAAGCAGTATTTTCCTCATCTTTATCAAATTGACGACACAATGATAACAACGCACACTGGAGTTAGCCGTCTAGTCATGCTTGATCGTTATTCGCAAAAAGATATCAATCTTATATCCTTATCAGTAGGTGATCTTGTATTAGTCGTAGTCAAAGACGATCCCAAGTTTCCTGCACGAGGGATTGGTCAAGTCGTTAGCATCGATTATGAAGAAAATGTAGCCGAAGTACTGATTGAAGAAGAATTTCGGGGTAGTTTAGTAAATGAGGAAGAGCTCAAAACAGGTATCGTTAAACGTAAACTTGATACAATAGATAAACCATTAGAAATCTTTTATGAACAAATTGCACGTAGGGTTGCTCATGATTTAGCGAAAAATGAAAAAAGCGCAGAAAAACGGCGTGAGTGGGAAGAAAAATTCTATTATGAATTAAAATCACTAAACTTTGTCCCTGCAGGACGGGTATTATATGGTGCTGGTAGTGGAACTCAAGTAACTTATTTTAACTGTTTCGTTATGCCTTTTGTCCATGACTCCCGTGGTGGTATCAGCGATCACCGTAAAAAAGTAATGGAAATCATGAGTCGAGGTGGCGGTGTTGGGACAAACGGAAGTACACTACGTCCGAAAAATGCCTTGGCTAAAGGTGTGGGTGGTAAATCTAGCGGTGCTGTTAGTTGGTTAAATGACATAGCAAATTTAACCCATTTAGTCGAGCAAGGTGGCTCCCGTCGGGGTGCACAAATGATTATGTTAGCGGATTGGCATCCTGATGTATTAGAATTTATTATTTCTAAGATGCAAAACCCACGCATCTTGCAATACCTGATGGAAAATATCACTGATGAAGACATTATTCAACTCATTATGAATAAATTAAAGTTCATACCTCTATCAGATGAAGAGTATGAAATGTACAGAACAATTGTGAGATTGTCAGAAGATATGGCACCTTCACCATTCCCTGAAGATATCGTCCAAAAAGCAAAGAAGCTAATTCGTGATGGTGGCCGTTATGAAGTTAATAACCCTGAGTTCCTCTCTGGTGCCAATATTTCTGTCACAATAACCAAGGAATTCATGGAAGCGGTCGAGAAAGACGATTATTTCGATTTGCGGTTCCCTGATATTAATAACTATGATGAGATAACAAAGAAAGAATACAATGAAAAGTGGCATCTTATTGGTGACGTGCGTGAATGGGAAGCCATGGGATATAAAGTAGCGGTACACAAACGGATTCGTGCCCGTGAAATGTGGCGGTTAATTAATATTTGTGCTACTTATTCAGCTGAACCAGGCATCTTCTTTATTGATAATGCGAATGATATGACTAACGCTAAGGGGTATGGTCAAAAAGTAGTTGCTACCAATCCATGTGGTGAACAACCACTTGCACCTTACTCAGTATGTAACTTAGCAGCGATTAATCTAGCCAACATGGTTGATAAACGTAAAGGACGCATTGATTGGGAAAGATTACGCCAAACTATTCAGACTGGTGTGCGGATGCAAGATAACGTCATTGATTCCACCCCATACTTCTTAGAGGAAAACCGGGAACAAGCACTTGGTGAACGACGCATTGGTATGGGCATCATGGGCTTACATGACCTCTTGATTTGGTGTGGTGAACGTTATGGTAGTCCTAGTGCTAACCGCTTAGTCGACCAATTATTTGAGTTTATTGCGACTACCGCTTATGAAACTTCCATCAACTTAGCTAAAGAAAAAGGAAGTTTCCCCTTCTTAGAAATGCGTGGTAGTCGGGATGCGTTCGTAGAAAGCGGATATCTCAAACGCATGCCTAGATATATACGCGATGGTATCTTGACATATGGTATTCGTAACTCCCACTTACTAACCATCGCTCCTACTGGTTCCACCGGTACAATGGTAGGTGTATCTACAGGATTAGAACCTTATTTTGCCTTCACATATTATCGCAGTGGGCGTTTAGGTAAATTCATTGAAGTTAATGCCCGAATTGTTGATGAATGGCTTGAACTACATCCTGGTTACACCAAGGACAACCTCCCTGATATCTTCGTAACCGCGATGGATTTAACGCCTGAAGAACACGTGGATATCCAATGCGTAATTCAACGTTGGGTTGACTCTTCAATTTCTAAGACTGTTAACGCTCCTAGAGGATTCACGGTAAGCGATGTTGAGCGTATTTATGAGCGCCTCTATAAAGGCGGTGCTAAGGGTGGTACTGTTTATGTTGATGGTTCACGTGATACACAAGTCTTAACACTTAAAGCCGAAGAAAATAATCTTGAACAAATCGATGCTACTCAATTTGGATTAGAAGTTGAAACAGTTGTTGAACCCAAGGCACATAAAGAAGATGATATTAATCCACCAAGAACAAAAGCTAATCGTAACATTGGTGTAGAAGTTGGCGATATCTGTCCAATCTGCTTAGAAGGTGTTGTCGAAGAAATTGGTGGCTGTAATACATGTACAAATTGTAACGCCCAATTGAAATGTGATTTATAATAAGTTAATATATATTTATCGAAAAAGATTATCTCTTTTGATAATCTTTTTCTTTTCCGCTATACTAAGATTAGAGGCATTGGAGATGATATCATGGTTGATATCTTAGAAACAAAAAATGAACGAACCTTACTCATTGGTGGTTATGTTGAAGATGAAGAAGATTTTGCCTATTCCATGGAGGAACTAGAAAACCTCGCCAAAAGTTGTGAACTTAATGTTGTAGGGCAGATTACCCAAAAACTTCGGGAAATAAGTTCACGAACTTATTATGGAAAAGGTAAAATTGAAGAAATTAAACAATATGTGTTAGCTAATGATATTGAAGTTGTCGTTACTAATGATGACTTATCCACAAGTCAATTAAAGAATATCCAAGAAGAAGTAAATTGTCGGGTTATGGATCGCACTGGGCTTATCTTAGATATTTTTGCGAGACGGGCAAAAACAAAAGAAGCAATGCTTCAAGTGGAAATTGCTCAGTTAGAATATTTATTATCCCGTTTAAGCCTTTTAAGCGGGAACTTTAATGAGCGGTTAGGTTTACGTGGTCCGGGGGAAACGAAATTTGAACTTGACCGAAGAAAATTAGAGAACCGCATATCCTTATTAGAAAAAGAACTAAAGGAAATGGTCGAGGACCGCAAAACTCAAAGGAAACGTCGTAACAAAAATGAGATACCTGTAGTAGCTTTAGTTGGATATACTAACTCAGGTAAATCAACTCTCATGAATACCATCCTAGAATATAGTAAGAATCAAACTGAGGAAAAAAAGGTTTATGTTGAGGATATGCTATTTGCGACCTTAGAAACGACGACCAGACAAATTATTCTTGATGACAATAAAAAGTTCTTATTAACTGATACAGTTGGTTTTGTTAGCCATTTACCCCATCAATTAGTCAAAGCGTTTAGATCAACACTAGAAGAAATCACAGAAGCAGATTTAATTCTTCATGTGATTGATATCTCTAATAAGAATTATGAACTGCAATTAAAAACAACTGAACAAGTCTTAAAAGAAATTGGTGTTAATGATATTCCTATTTTGCATGTTTATAATAAAATTGATGTGAATAATATCATGACTGTTGGAGAAGGAGTGTTCATCTCCGCTAAAGATAAAACCAATATCGATATTTTAATTAACAAGATAAGAGAGATATTGTTCAGCGATTATCGTACTGTAAAAATGTTGATACCTTATACGCAAGGTAGTATTTATAGTTACTTAAAAGAGAATGCCTATATTAAGTCAGAGAAATATACAGAGAAAGGCATTGAAATAAATGTGGAATTAAGTAGCATCTTATACGAAAAGTTTAAACATTTGTTGAAATAAACTGTTTTTTCTGTGAAGATATGCTAAAATAGTTACGGTAAAAAAGTTATTTGTATATATTGAGGAGGATATCATGAAAGTACGCGTTAGATATGCCCCTAGTCCAACGGGCTATTTACATATAGGTAATGCACGCACCGCACTCTTTAATTATTTGTATGCGCGTAAATACAATGGTGAATTTATTGTACGGATTGAAGACACTGATATTGAAAGAAACATCCCCGATGGTGAAGAATCGCAATTAAAGTATCTAAAATGGCTAGGGATTGATTATGATGAATCTGTAGATAAAATCAATCCTAAATATGCGCCTTATCGTCAATTAGAACGGTTAGATATTTATAAAAGATATGCGATGGAATTAGTAGAAAAAGGTCTAGCTTATAAGTGTTACTGTACAGAAGAAGAATTAGCTGCTGAACGGAATGGCTTATCAGAAGAAAAGGCTAGTCATATTCATTATTCAAGGCGATGTTTGAATGCATCTCCTGAAGAATTAAAGGAATTAGAAAAACGCGGTGAATATACAATTCGATTTAAAGTACCTGAACATAAAACTTACACTTTTAATGATTTGGTTAAAGGTGAAGTGAGTTTTTCATCTGATGATATCGGTGATTGGGTAATTTTAAAACGTAATGGCATCCCCACTTACAACTTCGCAGTTGTCATTGATGATCATTTAATGGATATCACCCATGTATTAAGAGGAGAAGAACACATCACCAATACGCCAAAGCAATTAATGATTTATGAAGCATTTGGTTGGGAAGCCCCGATATTTGGTCATATGACATTAATTGTTAAGGAAGATGGTAAAAAGCTATCTAAACGTGACCCCAATTACATTGCGTTCATTTCTCAATACGAAGAATATGGTTATTTACCTGAAGCTTTATTCAACTTCATCGCATTATTGGGTTGGAGTCCTGAAGGTGAAGAAGAAATCCTCTCGAAAGAAGAGTTAATTGCGAAGTTTGATGAAAAACGGTTATCAAAGTCACCAGCTACTTTTGATCGGAATAAACTAAAGTATATTAACAACCGTTATATTAAAGAACTACCGCTAGATAAAGTGGTCGCTCTCTGCCGACCTCATTTAGATAAGAGTAAGATTTCGCTTAATAAGAGTGAAGAGTGGATTGAAAAATTAGTTGCTTTATTCCACGATCGCTTATCCTACGGTAAGGAAATCATTGATTTATACCATGAGTTCTTTGAAGCAGAGTTTAAAATTGAAGGTGAAGCCTTCGATTTTATTCAACAAGATGGTGTAAAAGAAACACTTGTAGTATTTAAAAATAAAATTGAAAGTTTAAGTGATTTTACGGAAGCAAATATTCAAGAAGTGATTAAAGCAACTGGTAAAGAAACTAAAGCTAAAGGCAAGTTACTATATATGCCATGTCGGATTGCGACTACAAGTCAAATGCATGGGCCAGATTTACCTAAGATGTTAGAGTTAATCGGCAAAGCGGAAGTATTAAAACGGTTGGATAAAACATTAGAGTTATTGAATTCGTAATTAAACGCCGCTTTATGCGGCTTTTAATTTGCGCAAATAAAATTTCTTGCAATTTCAAGTAAAATACCAGAAAATTAAATTAGCATGCTTATTATAAATATTATTGAGGTGGATCCATAATGTATATTTATAATTCGTTAACGAATAAGAAGGAAGAGTTTATACCTATTGAACCAAATAAAATAAAAATGTATGTATGTGGGCCAACGGTGTATAACTACGTTCATATAGGCAATGCCCGTCCCGTGATATTTTTTGATGTCGTGCGCCGTTATTTCCTCTATCGTGGTTATGAAGTTAATTTTGTGTCAAATATAACTGATGTAGATGATAAAATTATCAATGCTGCTTTAGTAAATAATGTTAGCGAAACAGAAATTGCGCAAAAATATGAACAAGCATTTTTAGAAAATGTTAAACAACTCAACTGCTTACCATATGATGTTAACCCTCATGTAACAGATTATATTCCTAATATTATTAAATTTATTGAAGCATTAGAAAAAGCGGGTTACGCATATGAAGTTGATGGTGATGTTTACTTTTCTGTGGGTGATGTTACAGATTATGGTCAACTATCTAATCAAGAAACAGAGCATCTAGAAGTAGGGGCACGAATTACCGAACACAGTAAAAAAAGAAATCCTTTAGATTTTACTCTATGGAAGAAAACCGACGTGGGAATTCAATGGGATTCACCATGGGGTAAAGGTCGACCGGGATGGCACACTGAGTGTGTGGTCATGATTAATGACACGTTAGGGAAATTGATTGATATTCATGGCGGTGGAACGGATTTAATTTTCCCACATCATGAAAATGAAATTGCCCAATCAATGGCTTTAAATAAAACCTGCTTAGCCAAATATTGGATGCATAATGGTCGGTTAATGATTGATAATGAAAAAATGAGTAAATCATTAGGCAATAGTGTTTTCTTAAAAGATTTATTGGAAAAATATGAATACCAAGTAATTCGCTTATTCATGTTATCGACACATTATCGCCAACCACTGAACTATACAGTTGAAAGCATGGAAAATGCCAAAAATGAAGTAGAAAAGATGCGCTCATCATTAACTACCTTACAACTAAAACTAGATTATTATCAATATTTAGATAAAGAAATACAAGGATTAGAAGAATCATACCTAGAAGCCTTTAATGAAGCCATGGATGATGATTTTAATACCGCTAATGCGATTACTATAATTATGAATATCATGAAAGAAGCAAATATTTTAGTACGTAAGCAAAGTTTTACTGAAGTAGAATTAGAAAAATTATTGAAGTTATATCATACCTTTAAATTACTCTTATCTATTCTTGGTATTGAATTTAATATAATTCGTCTAGATGATGAAACAAGGGACTTAATTAATAAACGAAACGAAGCTCGAAGAAACAAAGACTTTGAAACAGCGGATCAAATTCGGGCAATTTTACAAGAAAAAGGGATTACTATCTAATATGGAACATTATAAATTATTAAACGGCATAACCTTAGCCTATATTGGTGACTCTTATTATGAATTAATGATACGTAAGTATTTGCTTGATAAAGGTATAACAAAAGTAGATACATTACATAAAACAGCTACTAAATATGTTTCGGCGGTAAGCCAAGCGAAAATCTTAAAAGCCATTGTCGATGATTTCACTTTAACAGAAGAGGAACAAGACATTATAAAACGTGGTCGTAATGCCAAAAGCCATACTAAAGTAAATGTTGATACATTAACATATCGACATGCGACCGCTTTTGAAACTTTAATTGGTTATCTTTATTTAAATCAACAAAAAGAGCGCCTACAAGAAATCATCGACTACGCCATTAATGTAGTCGAAAGAGGTGATTAGATGGCAGAATTGGTGTATGGTAAGAATACGGTAATCGAACTCATTAAAGCTGAACATGAAATCCTCGAACTTTATGTGACAGATAATCTACTTAAGCGGGAAGAAGTTTTAGAAAAACTATTAAAAGATAAAAAGATCAATTACCACATTGTAGATAAGAAGAAATTAGATCAAATGACGGATGGTAACCATCAGGGGATTATTGCGAAAATTGCGCCGTTTAAATATTATGATATCTCCGATATGTTAAATGACGCCCATAAGTTAGGTGAACAACCTTTCTTATTAATCCTAGATGGTTTAGAAGACCCCCATAATCTTGGTGCCATACTTAGAACAGCAGAATGTTGTGGGGTACATGGAGTGATTATTCCTAAAAACCGTTCTGTTAGTTTAAATGCGACTGTGGCGAAGTTATCGGTGGGGGCAATAAAATATGTTAAAGTTGCCCAGGTGACTAATTTAAACCAAACGATTAAGGAATTACAGAAAAATGGTTTATGGGTCTATGCTTGTGATATGGATGGAGTTATCGATTATCGGAAAATGGATGCGAAAGTACCATTAGCAATTGTTGTTGGTGGTGAAGGCAAGGGTATAAGCCGATTAGTTAAAGAAAACAGTGACTTAGTTATTAGACTACCAATGCGAGGGAAGATTTCTTCACTTAATGCATCGGTAGCTGCATCAATTGTCCTATATGAGGTGTTAAATCAACGTTGTCCCCTATAATATAGGGGAGGATATTTAATTGAATAAGGGTATATATGATGAAGCAGAACTTAACCGAATTATTAAGCAATATGAGTATTTAATTAGCATTATTATTACAAGTTTTGTGATTATGAAAGCTGATTACGATGATGCTTATCAAGAAGGTCGTATCGGGTTATATAAAGCAATCCTAGCATTCAGAGAAAATTCGGGTGCTGAGTTTGTGACGTTTGCATCAGTATGTATTAAAAGACATATCATTAGTTTTTTACGTAAACATGGTAAGAATTATTATAATAATCGTTTAGTTAAAATAGATAATTATGAATCAGAATTATATGGTAAAAATTATCTCTCTAATGAGTTGGAAAATTATGTTTATACTAAGAATGGGTATATAAATGCGCTAAAAAGTGTTTATGAAGAAATAAATCCTATTGATCGAAACATCTATAGTCATTACATTTACGGTTACTCGATTAATGAGATTAGTGAAACATATGCCATACCCAAAAAACGTATTTATACAATTATAGCGCGTACAAAGAAAAAGATTGAAACAAAAATGAATGAATAAAATGTAACTATTGACAACTATCTAGTAATTTGTTAAAGTATTTATGTGTTAGAGGGTAAACGTAGGTGAAAAAAATGCGAAAAAAAATTATTTTAATATGTACAGAATGTTTATCCCGAAATTATACTACGGATAAAAATAAATTAAATGATAAGGAACGCTTAGAGATTAAGAAGTTTTGTAAGCACTGTAATAAACATACCTTACATAAGGAAACCAAATAGGAGGAAACTATGAATACAGAAAACAAACAAAATAAAGTCTTTGGAACAATTAGATACATAGCTGGTGTATTAGGCTTCTTAAGTGTGATCTTTGCGATTTTAACTGCGACTGGTGTTGTAGGTTGGTTTTTAATTGATGTTATTCAATATACAAAACCATATACAGAAGAAACTAAGTTTGTACAATCTTTAACAGCAGGCATTCTTGGTGTATTCTTCTTATTTATCGCCTTCTCACCACAAATTGATAAATTTTTTACTTTCCTAGAAACACATCGTGTTAAAACAGACCGTCAAGCTGACACACCTGGTGTTTCGATTGAATCAATTTTCTTCGCAGTAATCGCTTTAGGTCTACTTACGTTAGCGTTATTATTGGGAATGGGTACCTTAGTTTTAAGAACTGATCTACCACTATTAGGAAGCGCAACAAAAACGGTTCTCATCGTATTATTAGTTGTATTATCGATCTTTTCACTCCTTACAGCCTTTAATAGAATCATTATGCAATCAATTAAAGAAATGAAAAAAGTTCATTGGCCTAATGGTTCAGAAATGATCGATTACAGCAAAAAGGTATTTACATTCATTATCTTCTTTAGTGTTTTCTTCTTTGCGCTAGATTTATTATTAACATATATTCCTAGGCTGGTAGAGAAGATTTTTTAGTGCCAGTTATTTGGAGGTTTAAGGAATGTCAGAAAAAAATTGGTATGTTGTCCAAACATACTCTGGTTTAGAAAATACAGTTAAAAACAATCTTGAACAAAGAATTAAATCAATGGGAATGCAAGACAAGATTTTTCGTGTTGTCATTCCTGAAGAAGTAGAAGTAGAAATTAAAAAAGGCAAAAGAAAAGAAAAGGTCAAAAAGATTTTCCCTGGATATGTATTTATTGAGATGATTGTTACTGATGATTCATGGTATGTCGTACGTAATACGCCAAACGTAACTGGATTCATTGGTTCTAGTGGTAAAGGGGCAAAGCCTATTCCTTTAAAGCCAGAAGAAATTAATCCAATTTTAAAGAAACTAGGTTTACATAAAACCGAAGTGGAAATCAATGTTAAGAAAGGTGACAGCGTACGCATTAAAGCTGGTCCATTTAATGGACAACTTGGTACTGTAGATGAAATCGACAAAGACAAGTTAAGTCTAAAAGTCTTAGTCGAAGTCTTTGGTCGCCAAACACCAGTTGAAATAGAATATAGTCAAGTTGAAAAAGTAGAATAAAAATTTAAGCATCTTTTAGTTATTCTATTGACAGTAATTTTATAAAATGATAACATAGTATAGCTAGCGTCCTTAGCTATGCTTTTTTATTGTTCATTATGCGTGGGAGGATAATTATTATTAACAAACTTGGTAATAATTACAGCGGTTATGACTCATAATAATCTAAGCAGGCATCATAACCAATCCATTTTAACCACATCACGGACTAAAGAGGAGGTGTTGTCTCGTGGCTAAACAAGTTACCAAAGTCATTAAATTACAATTACCAGCTGGAAAGGCGACCCAAGCTCCACCAGTAGGACCAGCATTAGGACAAGCAGGTGTAAATAGTGCACAATTTGTCGCTGAATTTAATGAACGTACACGTGAAATGATGGGTAACATTATCCCTGTAGTTATCACCGTATATGAAGACCGTTCATTTACATTCATTACGAAGACGCCACCAGCTGCTGATTTATTAAAGAAAGCAGCCGGTATCACTAGTGGCTCGTCAAATACAAAGACAACGAAAGTGGCTACTATTAAACGCGAAAAAGTGCGTGAAATCGCCGAAATGAAAATGCCTGATTTAAACGCATATGACATTGAAGCAGCAATGAGAATCATTGAAGGAACAGCTAGAAATATGGGAATCGTCGTTGAAGACTAATCACCTTTTAGGTTGTGTTGCAACCTAAATTGTGGGAGGAGATTCCGTTTAACCACATTTTAGGAGGTGTCGAGATGGCAAAAACAGGAAAAAAACACGCTAACGCTTTAAAACTTGTTGATAGAACGAAGCTTTATTCCCTTGAAGAAGCAGTTGATTTAGTTAAGAAAACAAATTACGTAAAATTTGACGCGACTGTTGAATTAGCATTCCGTTTAGGGTTAGATCCTCGTAAAGCTGAGCAAAACTTACGTGGAGCAATTGTCTTACCCCACGGGACAGGTAAAACTCGTACAGTATTAGTCATTGCCCAAGGTGAAAAAGCTCGCGAAGCACAAGAAGCTGGCGCAGATTATGTTGGTGATGTTGACTACATCAATAAAATTCAACAAGGTTGGTTAGACTTTGATGTAATCGTCGCAACTCCCGATATGATGCCACAATTAGGTAAATTAGGACGTATTTTAGGTCCTAAAGGATTAATGCCAAACCCTAAGACGGGAACTGTAACGATGGATGTTGCGAAAGCTGTTAGCGAAATTAAAGCTGGTAAAGTCGAATATCGTGTTGATAAAGCTGGTAATATTCATATTACCGCTGGTAAAGTATCATTCGATAATCAAAAACTCGTAGAAAACATTAAAACTATCTACGATACGATTGTTCGTATTAAACCAGCTACAGTTAAGGGAACTTATATTAAGAATGTTACCTTAACATCTACTATGGGGCCTGGTATTAAGATTAATCCAGCTTCAATTTAATTAATATCTAAATAATTAAATAAGAAACTAATTACCGTAGACAGTAGGGGCGCTAAGCTTAATAATCCTACCGAGGTTATAATAATACATAAATAGCGATTATTATTTCCCCATATCTACGGATATGGGGATTTTTACTCCTACGGTAAAACTAAACATCAGGAGGTGTAATGATGAACGTCGCAATTCTAGAACAAAAGAAACAACAAGTACAAGAAATCGCAGAAAAAATTAAGAGTTCTGTTTCATGCGTTGTTATCGACCCACGCGGATTAACAGTGTATGAATCCACAGAATTACGTAAGAAGTTACATGATGAAGGAATCGAACTAAAAGTTATTAAGAATAATATTTCTGCTCGTGCTGCCAAAGAAGCAGGATATGAAGAATTAAGTGATTTGTTTGTAGGTCCAAGCGCTATTGCGTTCAGTCCTAATGATGCAGTGGCTCCTGCACGAATCATTTATGATTTCATGAAAAAGAATAGCAAGTTACAAGTAAAAGGTGGCTTTGTCGAAAAAAAGATTGTTTCTGTTGAAAAACTTGCTGAAGTCGCTAAATTACCAAATCGCGATGGTATGTTATCAATGTTACTATCTGTCTTACAAGCTCCATTACGCAACTTAGCGTATGCTATTAAGCAAATTGCTGAGAAAGATACCTCAGCTGAAGCTACTGAATAATTAAGTAAAAGATAATAAGGAGGAAAATGAAATGGCAAAATTAACTACTGCTGAAATTATTGCGTCATTAAAAGAAATGACCATTTTAGAATTAAATGATTTAGTAAAAGCTATCGAAGAAGAATTTGGTGTTACTGCTGCTGCTCCTGTAGCTGTTGCTGCTGCAGCTGCTGAAGAAAAAGTTCAAACTGAATTCGACGTTATCTTAACAAATGCTGGTGCTGCTAAGATTGGTGTTATCAAAGTTGTTCGTGAATTAACAGGCTTAGGATTAAAAGAAGCTAAAGACTTAGTTGACAATGCACCTAAGGCAGTTAAGGAAAAAGTTTCTAAAGAAGAAGCTGAATCTATTAAAGCTAAAATAGAAGAAGCCGGCGCTACTGTAGAAATAAAATAGTTAATGAAGTAAATGACCTGAGAAGACTCCTTCTCAGGTTTTTCATTAATTTCTTTACCAAAATTTAGTATGAGGTGAATAATTTTGACAAGTCATTACTATAATAATAATTTAGAGACTAAGAGTTTAGAGAAGACTTTTACTGTTAATTTGTTAGGTAATGCATTGACATTTATTACTGATCATGGTGTGTTTTCCAAAGAACGTGTTGATTATGGCTCAAGGGTATTAATTGAAAGTTGGATAAGAGAACCTTGGTATAAAAAAGTACTTGAAGTTGGGTGTGGGTATGGACCAATTGGTATTAGTTTAGCGAAAGTTCATCCAGATATCCATTTTGATTTAATTGATGTAAATTTGCGAGCGATTGATTTGACAAAGCGTAATGCGAAGTTAAATAATGTTCATAATGTTAGTGTTTTTGAAAGTAATATCTATGAAAACATAAAAGACAAATATGATTGTATAATCTCTAATCCCCCGATTCGGGCGGGGAAAGTTATTGTTCATCAGATATTAGAAGACGCTTTTCATCACTTAAATGAAAATGGATCTCTTTTTGTGGTCATTCAGAAAAAACAAGGTGCACCGTCTGCGGAAAAGAAACTGGAACAAATTTTTGGCAATGTGGAAATCGTTTGTCGTGATAAAGGATATTATGTACTAAAAAGTTGTAAAAAAAATAAAATAAATTTATTGACCTGTTCAAAATTTAATGATATTATAGTATAATGCCTATATGTTGTTTTTAGAAAGAAAACATATTTTTGATGCAAAATATTCTAATTAATCTAAGGGGTGGTTCTCTTGAACACGCAATTAAAACCATACAAGGAAGTAAAATACGGTAAGAGAGTACGTCGTAATTACTCCCGTATTAGTGGAACCCTTGAAGTACCAAATTTGATTGAAATTCAAACTAATTCTTATCAAAAGTTCCTTACTGAAGGAATTCCCCAAATGTTAAAAGATATCTCACCAATCAAAGACCACGGGGAAAATTTAATCTTGGAGTTTATTGATCATGAAATTGGTGAACCCAAGTATGATGTTCTAGAAGCTAAAGAGCGGGATGTCACCTATTCAGCCCCTTTAAAAGTGCGAGTAAGATTAACTAATAAGGAAAAACAAGAGGTAGTTGAACAAGAAGTATTTATGGGCGACTTACCGCTTATGACGAATACCGGAACATTTATTATTAATGGTGCTGAACGGGTTATCGTAACCCAACTTGTCCGTTCTTCTGGTGTTTATTTTAGTAATAAGGATATTGACAAGAAGAGCGGTAAAGAAAAGATTAGTGGTCAAATAATTCCTACACGAGGAGCTTGGTTGGAATTTGAAGAGGATTCCAAAAACATCGCTTATGTCCGTGTTGACCGGACACGTAAATTACCTGTAACAGTATTACTCAAAGCTCTAGGATTAGCTTCTAGAGAAGAAATTATTAACCTCTTTGGTGAAAGTCCATTATTAATTAACTCTTTTGAAAAAGACAATACAGAGAACTGTCAAGATGCTTTATTGGAAATATATGAAAAATTAAGACCTGGAGAACCGCCAACCGTTGAAGGAGCTAAAAATCTCTTCCATGCTCGCTTTTTTGATGAAAAACGCTATGATTTAGCTGCTGTTGGTAGGTATAAGTTTAATAAAAAATTAAGCATCTTTAATCGTCTTATCAATCATGAATTAGCAGAAAAACTAGTTGATGCTGAAACAGGCGTAGTTTATTTTGAAGCTGGTCATGTCTTTAAGCAAGAAGATCTTGATAAGATGATTCAAAATGGTGTTAATATTGCGGCAATCAATCGTGTTAAAATTGATTTAGTTGAACCATTACAAGACGGCGATTGTTATATTCAAATAGTTAAGATTAGAGTAGAAACACTTGAAGGTGAAGATCAAATCGTAACGATTGTTGGTAATAATCAAGATGAAGATCGTCTTGTGGTAACTCCAAGTGATATCTTCGCAGCTACTAGTTACTACTTCAATCTATTTAGTGGTGTAGGTAACTTTGATGATATCGACCATTTAGGTAATAGACGGTTAAGATTAGTCGGTGAACTCCTACAAAATCAATTCCGCATTGGCTTAACACGGATGGAGAGAGTCGTGCGTGAGCGCATGTCAACGCAAGAAGCGGAAAATTTAACGCCACAAAACTTAATAAATATCCGTCCAGTAACTGCCGCAATTAAGGAATTCTTTGGTAGCTCCCAATTATCACAATTCATGGATAAAGTTAACCCCTTAGCGGAACTTTCAAATAAACGTCGTTTATCAGCATTAGGACCTGGTGGATTAACAAGAGAACGAGCTTCCATGGAAGTTCGTGACGTTCACTACTCCCATTATGGTCGGATGTGTCCAATTGAAACTCCTGAAGGACCAAACATCGGGTTAATTAACCAATTAGCAACTTATGCGAAAGTTAATGATTATGGGTTTATTGAAACACCATATCGTAAAGTTAAAATCGTTAATGGTAAGGCTTATGTAACGGAAGAAATTAGTTATTTTACCGCAGACGAAGAAGATAACTATACGATTTCGCAAGCTAACATCCGTGTAGGCAATGATGGTGAAATCCTTGATGAAAGAGTTATCGCTCGTCGTCGTGGTGATACCCTCTTAGTTAGTGCCTTAGAAGTTGATTATGTTGACGTTTCACCAAAACAAATTGTTTCGGTTGCGACAGCATGTATCCCCTTCCTCGAACACGATGACGCTAACCGGGCATTAATGGGTGCTAACATGCAACGGCAAGCTGTACCATTATTAGTACCTGAAGCACCAATTGTCGGTACAGGTATGGAATATAAGACCGCTAAAGACTCTGGCGCTGGTATAATTGCGAAAAATGCTGGCGTGGTCGAATATGTTGATGCGAAGATTATAAAGATTCGCAACTTACAAGGCGGTTTAGATCAATATAAACTTATCAAATTTAAGCGTTCTAACCAAAGTACTTGTGTAAATCAAAGACCCATTGTCTCTGTAGGTGATATTGTCGAAGCAGGCGACGTTATTGCTGATGGATTCTCAATGGATCAAGGCGAGTTAGCACTAGGTCGCAATGTCCTCGTTGCCTTCATGACTTGGAATGGTTATAACTACGAAGACGCGATTATCATGAGTGAACGTTTAGTTAAATATGATGTTTATACTTCAATTCATATTGAAGAATATGAAATTGAAGCACGTGATACGAAATTAGGTCCTGAAGAAATCACTCGTGATATTCCTGGCGTTAGCGACGAAGCGTTAAAAGATTTAGATGAGCGCGGTATTATTCGGATTGGGGCAGAAGTTAAAGAAGGAGCTTATTTAGTAGGTAAAGTCACTGCCAAAGGGCAAACTGATTTGACTGCTGAAGAACGTTTATTACACGCTATCTTTGGTGAAAAGGCTCGTGAAGTACGTGATACCTCATTAAAAGTACCTCATGGTGGTGACGGTATCGTTCACGATGTCAAGTACTTCTCACGCAAGAATGGCGATGAAATGGCTCCTGGTGTCAATGAAGTAATTCGCGTATATATTGTCCAAAAACGGAAGATTTCCGAAGGCGATAAGATGGCTGGACGTCACGGTAATAAAGGGGTTATTTCTCGGATTTTACCAGAAGAAGATATGCCATTCTTACCCGATGGAACCATCTGTGATATCATGCTTAATCCATTAGGTGTACCATCACGGATGAACCTTGGACAAATTCTCGAATTACACTTAGGTATGGCAGCGAAGAAGTTAGGTATTCATATTGCTACTCCAGTATTTGATGGTGTGGAAAACGAAGACCTTGATAAAATCATCGAAGAAGCCCAAATGGAGCCTAATGCTAAGACTAAACTTTATGATGGTCGGACAGGAGAACCATTTGATAGCCCCATTGCTGTTGGTATCATGTATATGATTAAACTAGCGCACATGGTTGACGATAAACTACATGCCCGCTCTACTGGACCATACTCATTAGTAACCCAACAACCATTAGGTGGTAAAGCCCAATTTGGTGGTCAACGCTTTGGGGAAATGGAAGTATGGGCGCTCGAAGCATATGGTGCTGCTTATACATTACAAGAAATTCTCACGGTAAAATCCGATGATATCATCGGTCGTGTTAAAGTATATGAAGCTATTATTAAAGGTGAACCAATTCCAGAACCTGGTGTTCCTGAATCATTCCGAGTATTAATTAAGGAATTACAAGCACTAGGTATGGATGTACGAATCACCAATGCTAATGACGATGAAATCGAATTGAAAGATAGCCTTCTCGAAGAAGCAACTGTCAAAGAAATCAGTGGCATTGAAGATGATATTCAACTAGATTATCGTCGTAAACCACTAGAATTCATCGATAATGATATTGATGAAGAAGATTATGATGATGAAGAAGATGAAGATGACGATGTTGACTTCGAAGAAGAATATCAATATCAAGATGAGTTTTATGACGAGGACGAAGAATAATTGACACATAATCCTACTCAATAACCTTACAGGGAGGAATAACCTTGGTTGATGTTAATAATTTTAATTTTATGCGTATAGGTTTAGCTTCACCAGAAAAGATTCGTCAATGGTCGCGTGGTGAAGTTAAGAAACATGAAACAATTAATTACCGCACCTTAAAACCAGAAAAAGACGGATTATTCTGTGAAAGAATTTTTGGTCCAATTAAAGACTGGGAATGTAACTGTGGAAAATATAAGAAGATTCGTTATAAAGGTGTCGTATGCGACCGCTGTGGTGTTGAAGTTACCCAATCAAAAGTAAGACGGGAACGGATGGGACATATTGAACTAGCTGCACCAGTTGCTCATATCTGGTATTTCAAAGGCATTCCTTGCCGGATGGCTTTATTACTCGATATGTCACCAAAAGCATTAGAAGAAGTAATGTACTTCATCTCCTATGTTGTTATTGATCCAGGTCCAACACACCTCGTAAAGAAACAAATTTTAAGTGAAAAAGATTACGAAAAGTACGAAAGAGATTATGGCAATAAATTTAAAGCTGGAATGGGCGCTGAAGCGATTAAGAAATTACTCCAAGAGATTGATTTAGAACAAGAAGCAAAGATGTTGCGTGAAGAATTAAAGAACACGCAAGGTCAAAAACAAGCAAAGATTATCAAGCGTTTAGAAGTAGTAGAAGCATTCATTCATTCTGGTAATAAACCAGAATGGATGATTCTTGAAGCCCTTCCTGTAATACCACCTGAAATTCGTCCGATGATTCAGTTAGATGGTGGTCGTTTTGCGACTAGCGACTTAAATGATTTATATCGTCGTGTCATCAACCGTAATAATCGGTTAAAGAAGTTAATTGAAATTGGTGCACCAAGCATTATCGTTCGGAACGAAAAACGGATGCTTCAAGAAGCCGTTGATGCCTTAATCGATAATGGTCGCCGTGGTAAAGCTATCATGGGGGCTGGAAATCGTCCCTTAAAATCTTTATCACATACTTTGAAAGGAAAACAAGGACGTTTCCGGCAAAATCTCTTAGGTAAGCGGGTTGACTACTCTGGTCGTTCCGTTATCGTTGTTGGTCCAAACCTCAAAATGTATCAATGCGGTTTACCAAAAGAGATGGCTTTAGAATTATTCAAACCCTTTGTGATTCGGGAACTTGAAAAACGCGGAATTGCGACTAATATCAAAGGTGCGAAAAAACTCATCGAACGCTTAGATGACCGGGTATGGGACGTTGTTGAAGATGTTATTAAGGAACATCCTGTACTTCTAAACCGTGCTCCAACCCTTCACCGTTTAGGTATTCAAGCGTTTGAACCTAAATTAGTTGAAGGACGCGCCATTAGATTACATCCATTAGTAACTCCAGCATTTAACGCTGACTTTGACGGGGACCAAATGGCAGTCCATGTTCCCTTATCACAAGAAGCGATTGCGGAAGCACGCATCCTAATGCTGGCATCAAATAATATCCTTAACCCTAAAGATGGTAAACCTGTTGTTACACCAAGCCAAGACATGGTTTTAGGGAATTACTATTTGACAATCGAAAAAGAGAATGATACAGGTGAAGGGCTCGTCTTTAAAGATATGAATGAAGCACTCATGGCATATGAACATAAATATATTACTTTACACGCTCGGATTGCCCTGCCATGTAGTTCATTCTCAGGATCTAAGTTTCCTGAAGAATATAAAGACCATTATATTATAACCACATTAGGTAAACTAACTTTCAATGAAATTTTTCCTGATACCTTCCCTTATTTAAATGAACCATCAAAAGAAAACCTTGAAGTTAGTGTACCTAAGATTCATTTTGTACCTAGAGGTACTAATATTAAGGAATACATTAAGAATAAACCGATTGTTGATCCATTTAAAAAGAAATTCTTAGGACAAATCATTCTTGAAATTTTCCGTATATATCGGACCACGGAAACTTCGCGAATGCTTGACCGCATGAAGGATCTTGGTTTCCAATATTCGACAATCGCAGGTATCACTATCTCTTATACAGATATTGTTATACCTAAAGATAAAGCAAAACTTATTAAGGATACTCAAGAAAAAGTTAACAAGATTAATACGATGTACCATCGAGGATTAGTAACAAACCAAGAACGTCGTCGTTTAGTTATTAAAGAATGGGAAGATACAAAAGAAAGAATGAAGGATGAAGTCATGAAGGACTTACCACATGATAATCACATCTTCATGATGCAAGATTCAGGTGCTCGTGGTAATGTCTCGAACTTCTTACAATTAGCTGGTATGCGTGGGCTCATGTCCAACCCTAAAGGGGAAATCATCGAGTTACCAATTATTTCATCCTTCCGTGAAGGTCTAACCGTTTCTGAATTCTTCATTTCTACGCATGGTGCTCGTAAAGGTCTTGCGGATACCGCGTTAAAGACAGCTGACTCAGGTTATTTAACAAGAAGATTAGTTGATGTTGCACAAGATGTTATCGTCAGAGTTGACGATTGTGAAACTGATAAAGGTATTACCGTACGTTCAATCATAATTGGTAAAGAAACCATTGAACCACTTGAAGAACGGATTTCTGGAAGATTCTTGGCTAGAGACGTATATCATCCAGAAACACGTGAACTAATTGCTCGTCGTAACGACTACATCACTGAAGAATTAGCTAAAGAAATTGTTAAAGCAGGTATTCAAGAAGTTTGCATCCGTAGTGTACTTACATGTGATGCCATTCATGGTGTTTGCCGTAAGTGCTATGGTCGCAATTTAGCCACTGGTGATGTTGTGGAAATTGGTGAAGCTGTTGGTGTTATGGCCGCACAATCCATCGGTGAACCAGGTACCCAACTTACCATGCGGACTTTCCACACTGGTGGGGTTGCTGGTAGTGATATTACGCAAGGTTTACCACGGGTTCAAGAATTGTTTGAAGCACGTAATCCAAAAGGTTGTGCAACGATTTCCGAAATCAATGGTGTTGTCGTGAAAATTGAGGAAAAGAAGGAAGGTCGTTATGAAGTTAAAGTTAGAAACGACCAAACTAATGATGAAAAGACCTATCTCCTCCCATATGGTGTTGCACCAATTGTGGAAATTGGCCAAGAACTTGAAGCTGGTGATTTAATTACTGAAGGACCAATTGATCCGAAAGAATTACTCCGTGTTAAAGATGTTGAAAGTGCACAAAAATATATCTTACACGAAGTTCAACGTGTATACCGTGCTCAAGGGGTAGAAATTCAAGATAAACACATTGAAGTAATCATTAGACAAATGACGCAAAAAGTTAAAGTAGCACAACCAGGAGATACCAACCTCTTACCTGGTCAATTAATTTCTCGTTGGGAATTTGATGAACATAACAGTAAAGTTGATATCATGGGTGGTGAAATGCCAGCAGTGGCAGTACCTGTCTTGTTAAGAATTACTAAGGCTGCCCTTGAAACAGATTCCTTCTTATCTGCAGCAAGTTTCCAAGAAACAACGAGAGTACTTACCGATGCCGCTATTAAAGGTAAAGTTGATAAATTAATAGGCTTGAAAGAAAATGTCATCATCGGTAAACTCATTCCTGCAGGAACTGGTGTTATACCTCTTAATGGCATAGAAGTTACGGTAAGAGAAGATAGTGTAGATATTGAAAATGAAAATGTCAATTATTAAACATAACAAAATATGTTGACAGACATAATATAAACTGATAAAATATTTAAGGCATTTTAAAGAAGAATTATGTTTTGCGAGTTTCGCAAAACATGATTTTTCTTTAAATTACGAACCACCTGGATGTGTGGAACTAGAATAACGAAACTTAAGACGAAAGGAGGACACTCAAATGCCTACAATGAATCAATTAGTCCGCAAAGGTCGTCAAGAAAAAACTACAAAATCTAAAGCACCTCACTTAGGGATTGGTTTTAACAGTCTTGAAAAACGGTTTACACACGTTAATTCACCACAAAAACGTGGTGTATGTACACGTGTTGGAACTATGACACCAAAAAAACCAAACTCTGCTTTGCGGAAATTTGCCCGTGTTCGTTTAACGAATGGCTTAGAAGTAACAGCGTATATTCCTGGGATTGGTCACAAATTACAAGAACACAGTGTTGTATTAATTCGTGGTGGTCGTGTTAAGGACTTACCAGGGGTACGTTACCATATAATTCGTGGTACGCTTGACGCTACTGGCGTAGAAAACCGTCGTCAAGGTCGCTCATTGTATGGAGCAAAGAAACCAAAGGCTACTGCAAAGAAATAATAAAACTTGTTATATAAGGCAATTATCAAACAAGGAAAGGAGGAGACAGAGATGCCTCGTAAAGGTAATGTTCCTAAGAGAGATGTATTACCAGATCCAATTTATAATTCCAAATTGGTCACCAAATTAATTAACAACATTATGAAAGATGGTAAAAAGAGCATCGCACAAGGTATACTATACGGTGCTTTTGAAAGAATTGAAAATAAAACCGGCAAAAATCCATTAGAAGTTTTCGAAAAAGCATTGGAAAACGTTATGCCAATTCTCGAAGTAAGATCAAGACGTATTGGTGGTGCGAACTATCAAGTACCTGTAGAAGTTCGTCAAGATCGTCGTATTACTTTAGGGTTACGTTGGCTTGTTCAATATGCACGTTTACGTCATGAAAAAACAATGGAAGAAAGATTAGCAAATGAAATTATTGACGCTTCAAATAACGTTGGTAACGCTGTGAAGAAGCGTGAAGATACCCATAAGATGGCTGAAGCTAATAAGGCATTTGCACATTATCGCTGGTAATAAAAGATATGAATATGTATAAACTAAATCGAGACACATTTAAACTCACAGGAGGTCAAAAATGAGTAGAGCGTTCCCGTTGGAAAGAACTCGCAACATCGGAATCATGGCTCACATTGACGCAGGAAAAACGACTACAACTGAACGGATTCTCTATTATACTGGTAGGATTCATAAGATGGGCGAAGTTCATGAAGGTGCAGCAACGATGGACTGGATGGAACAAGAACAAGAACGGGGAATCACGATTACATCAGCCGCAACTACAGCGCAATGGAAGGATTACCGCATCAATATTATCGATACTCCTGGACATGTCGATTTTACTGTTGAAGTCGAACGTTCATTACGTGTACTAGACGGTGCCGTTGCTGTATTAGATGCGCAATCAGGGGTTGAACCACAAACCGAAACAGTATGGCGACAAGCTACACACTATGGAGTGCCCAGAATCGTTTATTGTAATAAAATGGACAAGATTGGTGCTGATTTTGACTACTCTGTCCAATCCTTACATAAAAGATTAGGGGCTAATGCACATGCGATTCAAATGCCTATTGGAGCTGAAGACCAATTTCGTGGTATTGTAGATTTAATCGAAATGAAGGCCTACTTTTATCATAGCGATGATGGGAAAAATATCGAAGTAAGAGATGTACCAGAAGAATTACTTGAAGAAGTGTTAAGCAGACGTGAAGCTCTCATTGAAGCTGTTGCTGAAGTCGATGAAGATATCATGACAAAATATCTCGAAGGTGAAGAAGTAACCATTCCTGAATTAAAGGCAGCAATTCGTCGAGCAACAATAAAAGTAGAGTTCTTCCCAGTATTATGTGGATCATCCTTTAAAAATAAAGGTGTACAATTAATGTTGGATGCGGTAATCGACTATTTACCAGCACCAACTGATATTCCATCAATTAAAGGTGTATTACCTGATGGAACAGAAGTAGAACGTCATCCTGATGATAAAGAACCATTCTCAGCTTTAGCATTTAAAGTAATGACCGACCCATTTGTTGGAAAACTTACATATTTCCGTGTATACTCGGGAACCTTGTTATCAGGTTCATATGTATTGAATTCCACAAAAAATCAACGTGAACGTATCGGTCGGATACTACAAATACACGCTAATCACCGTGAAGAAATTAAAGAAGTATTTTCAGGTGATATTGCTGCTGCTGTTGGTCTAAAATATACGACAACTGGAGACACTTTATGTGATATTGATCATCCAGTTATTCTTGAATCAATGGAATTCCCAGAACCAGTTATTCATGTTGCCATTGAACCAAAATCAAAGGCTGATCAAGATAAAATGGCCATTGCCTTACAAAAATTATCTGAAGAAGACCCAACCTTTACAGCTCGCACAGATAAAGAAACTGGTGAAACAATCATCGGTGGAATGGGAGAACTTCATCTCGACATTATCGTCGATCGTATGAAACGCGAATTCAAAGTATCATGTAACGTAGGTACTCCACAAGTATCATATCGTGAAACAATAAAAGGTGCTGCTGAATGTGAAGGCAAATTTGTACGTCAATCTGGTGGTCGTGGTCAATATGGTCATGTCTGGATTCGCTTTGAACCATTAGAACGCGGTAAAGGCAATGAATTCAAAGATGAAATCGTCGGTGGTACAGTTCCTCGCGAATACATACCAGCTGTTCAAAAAGGCTTAGAAGAAGCTATGCAAAATGGTCTTGTAGCTGGTTATCCAGTTGTTGATGTGAGAGCCGTCTTATTCGATGGATCATACCACGAAGTTGACTCATCAGAAATGGCATTTAAGATTGCTGCCTCATTAGCATTGAAAGAAGCAGCAAAGAAATGTAATCCCGTTCTTCTTGAACCAGTTATGCGAGTCGAAGTTGTTGTTCCTGAAGAATATGTAGGAAATGTAATTGGAGATATTGTGAGCCGTCGTGGCCGTCCAGAAGGACAAGAAATGCGAGGCAATGCCCAAGTAATTAAGGCTTGCGTTCCATTAAGTGAAATGTTTGGATACGCTACAGCATTGCGTTCTAACACGCAAGGACGCGGAACTTTCACAATGCAATTTGACCATTATGAAGAAGTTCCAAAGTCAATTGCGGAAGAGATTATTAAAAGAAATAGTTAATTAATTTTGGGTTATGAATACTTGCAATTATGCAAGTAGTAATGTAAAATAAAATTATTAAATGGAAATAATAAGGAGGAAAATGAAATGGCAAAAGCTAAATTCGAACGTACCAACCCACATGTTAATATTGGTACAATCGGACACGTTGACCATGGTAAAACAACTTTAACTGCTGCAATTACCAAGATTTTAGCTGAAAAAGGTCATGCTAAATTCATGGCTTATGATGACATCGACAAAGCTCCAGAAGAAAAAGCTCGTGGTATTACCATTAACACATCTCACGTTGAATATGAAACAGAAAAACGTCACTATGCTCACGTAGACTGCCCAGGACATGCTGACTACGTTAAGAATATGATTACTGGTGCTGCACAAATGGACGGTGCGATTCTTGTAGTATCTGCAGCTGACGGTCCAATGCCACAAACACGTGAACATATTCTCTTATCCCGTCAAGTAGGAGTTCCACGTATTGTTGTTTACTTAAATAAATGCGATATGGTAGATGACGATGAATTATTAGAACTCGTTGAAATGGAAGTTCGTGACTTATTATCCGAATACGACTTCCCAGGCGACGAAATTCCAGTAATCCGTGGTTCAGCTCTTGGCGCATTAAATGGCGATCCAAAATGGGTTAACTCTGTAATAGAATTAATGGACGCAGTCGATGAATATATTCCAACACCACAACGTGAATCTGACAAACCATTCTTAATGCCAATTGAAGACGTATTCACAATTACTGGTCGTGGTACAGTAGTTACTGGCCGTGTTGAACGTGGACGCATTAAAGTTGGTGACACTGTTGAAATCGTTGGTTTAAGAGAAACAAAATCAACAGTTGTAACTGGTGTTGAAATGTTCCGTAAGATTCTTGACTACGCTGAAGCTGGTGACAACGTCGGTGCATTACTCCGTGGTGTTGCTCGTGAAGAAGTTGAACGTGGTCAAATCCTCTGCAAACCTGGTTCAATTACACCACATAAGAAATTTAAGGCTCAAGTTTACGTATTAACTAAAGATGAAGGTGGACGTCATACTCCATTCTTCTCCAACTATCAACCTCAATTCTACTTCCGTACAACTGACGTTACAGGTACAATCAAATTACCTGAAGGCGTAGAAATGGTTATGCCTGGGGACAACATTGAAATGACAGTAGAATTAGGTAAACTAATCGCTGTTGAAAACGGTACAAGATTCTCCATCCGTGAAGGTGGACGTACTGTTGGCGCAGGTAACGTTACTGAAATCCTAGAATAGTCTAAGAAATAGTTATAATTATAAAAAAATAAGGTATAGATCTGATGTTTCAATCTGTACCTTATTTTTTTTACTTTCTTCAATTATAGTTTATTCATTAATGAGAACTACCTCACTACTTCAGCTTGTGATTCCCCTGTCATAGTTAATTCAACTAGGTTATAAACAATTGGTATGTTTGCCTTTGGTTCCTCCACTCTTTCATAGGTCTTAATTACATTATTGAACTTATCAATATCAGCATCGGTAAGGACACGTACTAATTTACAATCTTTTTTAATAAGTTGAATACAAAAAACCTTTTCTAAATAGATCTACTTAGAAAAGGTAGTTTTAGTTCATAACTTTGAATACTAATTATATATGAAATTTTTTCATTAAAAAT
>JAAYWZ010000093.1 GCA_012516175.1 Bacilli bacterium | reverse complement strand
TTAAAATCATCGATACGTTTTTCCCAGTCTAATCTTGTTTTTTCTTTTTCAGTCATATTAAAATCCTCCTTAACATTCTGTTAAGCAGGATTATCTCATAAATCATATTTCAAATAAATGTGGGGATTATTTGACGCTTACGATTGTGGTAAAATTAAATGCAGAAAGAAGTGATGAACATGTTAGAACTCAAAAACATAAAAAAATCATATTATGTTGGTAAATTAGAAATACCAGCATTAAGAGGAATAAATCTCGCTTTTAAAGAAAATGAATTCGTCTCTATTTTAGGTCCGTCAGGTTGTGGAAAGACCACCTTACTCAATATTATTGGTGGATTAGACCGTTATACCAGTGGTGACTTGTTGATTGATGGTAAAAGCACCAAACACTTTAAGGAATATGAATGGGATGCTTATCGGAATGCGACGATAGGTTTCGTCTTTCAAAACTATAACTTAATTAGTCATTTATCAATACTAGATAATGTGGAAATGGCTTTACGCTTATCTGGTGTAAGTCCTAAAGAAAGAAGAGAAAAGGCTATTAAGGTATAGAATGAGGTTGGTTTAGGTGATCAACTAAAGAAGAAGCCTAATCAATTATCAGGCGGGCAGATGCAAAGGGTGGCCATCGCCCGAGCACTTGTTAATGACCCGAAAATCCTCTTAGCTGATGAACCAACAGGTGCCCTTGATAGCAAGACAAGTAATCAAATAATGGAGTTAATTAAGCGGATTAGTAAAGATCGCCTAGTCATCATGGTAACTCATAATCAAGAAATTGCGGAAAGTTATAGTGATCGGATTATCCGCTTACTCGATGGACAGGTAATTGAAGATAGTAAGCCTACGGTTTTAGAACCCAAGCAACCTAAAACAGCTACTAAACTAATAAATCGTAAAACTTCAATGTCATACTTTACAGCTCTTAAAACTAGTTTTCAAAATCTTTTAACAAAAAAGTGGCGCACGATTATTACTTCTCTTGCTGGTAGTATTGGGATTATTGGGATTGCGCTTGTTTTATCTTTATCAAGTGGAATGAAAAATTATGTTGATAAGATGCAAAGTGATACACTGGCAGGATTTCCGTTGATGATAAATAATATTGTTATCGATTATGAATCATATCAACTTGAATTAGACCAATCTCGCGATTTTCCTAATACTAAAGAAATATATCCCTATGATAGGCAAAACAATGCTCGTACCCATGTTAATAACATTAATGATGAGTTCTTAGATTATTTAAAGGGACTAGATAAAAGTTGGTATAATTCTATCTCTTATCAAGGAGCCTTAACAATCAATGCATTGGTACAAACCACAAACGGTGGTTATTTAAAGGTTAGTTCCAACAGCAGTTATTTTAATGAGATCCCCCATAACCAAGACTTTATTGAAAGTCAATATGAAAGGTTAGATGGGTCATATCCAACTGAGTATAACCAAGTTGCCTTAATTGTAGATAGGAGAAACCGTCTAGACGTCCAATTCCTCAATGCGTTTGGTTTTGATACAAAAGAACTTTACTCTTTTAGCTATTTTATTGGGAAGAAATTCCGCGTTATACTTAATGATGATTACTATGTTAAATCAGGTAATCAGTATGTTGAAAACACTAATTATGAGGAAATGTACAATAACGCCGAAATCGAGTTAGAAATAGTGGGGATTTATCGCATTAAGCAAGATGCGACTAGTGAAATCTTATCCACAGGTATTGGTTATACCACTAAACTAACTGATACAGTGTTACAAAATGCGCAAAACTCAAGTATAGTTATTGAACAAAAAAACAATCCTGATCGAAATGTATTAACAGGACAACCCATCGTAAATGAGCAAATGTATCAAAATGTGATGCGCACCCTAGGAGGGGATACCACTCCAGTGGGTATTCAAATCTATCCTGTTAGCTTTGAAGCTAAGGATAATATAAAAGCTTATATTGACCAATTTAATAAGAATAAAGCTAAGGATGATAAAATACTTTATACGGACCTTGCAGAGATGGTTTCGAATGCGATTGCGATGCTAATTAATACTATTACTATAATTCTTTCTGCTTTTGCAGGGATATCGCTAGTGGTTTCCTCAATTATGATTGGTATCATTACCTTTGTATCTGTAATTGAAAGAACAAAAGAGATTGGGATTATGCGTAGCCTTGGGGCAAGAAAAAAAGACATCTCCCGTATTTTTAATGCGGAAACCATCATCATTGGCTTTATTGCTGGTGTATTTGGCATTATGATTGCGGTAATTTTGAACTTCCCAATCAATAAAATTATTGAACATTTTACAGATGCTGAAGGATTCGCACAGTTGCCAATTATAAGTGGATTATTTTTAATCTTCCTAAGCACCGCATTAACTTTGATTGCAGGTTTAATTCCTAGTCGGATTGCGGCGAAGAAAGACCCTGTCATCGCTTTGAGGACTGAATAAAGAATTGATTATTAAAAACCAAGATATTTTTTCAGATATCTTGGTTTTTTGTTTGCTTGTACATAGATTAATTATTTATCTAGTTGTACATATTTATAAAAATGGTAGTAAGGTAAGAAAAGGTTTCTGTTATCTTGTTAGAGGTGTGGCAGTGCTGGCTACATCCCATGCGAATCGGTACTATGCTTTAAGACTAATACTTTGCTTCTCTTGATTCTTTAACGAATATATTGATGAGTAAGGAAGAAGTTATACCAAAATGCTTTTAATCTTAATAGGCGCTGTATATTCTATCTAGAAGAGAGTGATTTCTTTTTTAAGCATTATATCATCTTTAGTTAAATCATATACATATATGGCAATGAATCAAGAACTCAAATATTCATTTAACGAATTATTAAGAATGGCGCTTACACTTTTGAAAAGGATTTTTCGCTTTGTTTAGCATTGAAAAATGGAGAAAAGATTTATAAGAATTATGTTCAGTTTCTAAATGATATTAACGCGTTTAGGAAAGAAAAGCAGAAAAACTTTGGTTCAAAGTTGATAGGATGGCTGATGTTCTTAAGGCTATTAGTAAACAATAATCTACTCATTATAAAATAAATATGCATATTATATATCAAGTCCAATAACAGGAGTTGATATGATGCATAATCATGAGTGGATTCATTTTCATTGTATGGAAGGCTTAACTTCATTTAATTTCGGTCATTGTCATAGTTTTCGTGGGCGAACTGATAACGCGAATGATGACGAGGACCATGTACATTATTTTAGTATATATACATCATTTAATGAGGGACATAGTCATTTAGTTTATGGTTATACTAGTAAACCAATTTATTTACCTAATGGAAGGCACTACCATTTATTTTCTGGTCGAACCTCTGAAGATGGACAAAACTGTCACTATCATGAATATCAGGGAGCTACTAGTTTAGATTTTCCTTATTAATGAAAAAAGACTGTGTGTACAGTCTTTTTCTATATATCAAAATATATTAACCCCTCTAGTTTTGTTCTGTTTCTTCTTTATATCCGATTGATAATACAAGGTTTAAGAGGATACCAACAATCGCTGCAGTCGCAATCGCTGGTAATTTAACACCGAACATAGGAATCATTCCGCCTTCATAATTGAAGTGACCACCTAAACCAATGATGAGAATAACTGCGATAACCGCAAGGTTTCTCGCACTGAACATATCAACCTTCTTATCAAGCATGATGGCAATCCCTTGAGCACCTATAACACCGAAGAGGTAGATGGATAATCCACCGATTACTGGTGTAGGAATGGAGTATACTGCATTGATAAGTGGTGTGAAGCAGGAGATAACCATTGTAATAATGGCAGCTGCGATTAAGACACTTACTGAGAAGGTTTTAGTAATTGCCATGGTGGAGATGTTTTCACCGTAGTTTGTCCCAGCAGGACCACCAATCATACCAGCGACAATATCACCTAGACCGTCACCGATAAGGTTACTACCTAAGCGGTTTTCGATATCATATTTCTTGTCTACACCTTTACGACGAGCTAATTCATTTACATAAATATCTAATTGGAAGAGGTGAGCAGTTGATTCAGGAATCGTTGCGAGTGCAATTGGCATAATCGCAAATACCGCTGCCCAAGTAGGTTTAGGGAAGGTAAAGACAGGTAAGCTGAAGATGTTCTTAGCTTCGATGGTTGAGAAACTTACAAAATCAATACCTGTTGCTAAATCTATAATTAATGCGGTTAGATAACCTGTTAATAATCCAAACAGCACTGGTAATTGGCTTAATTTGCCTTTTAAGTAGACAGAGTAGAGGATGGTTGAGAGTAAGGTAACAATTGCGATAATCCAAGCAAAACTTGTGGCTGCACTTTGACTCATGTTGCCAAGATTAGCTGGGATACTATCAGCATTATCTAACGCGTTTGCTGCTAAAGATAAACCGATGATAATTGCGATACTACCTGTTACCGTAGCTGGTAACAATCTGTTGATTAGTTTGTTACCGAACTTTTTAATAAGTAAACCAGCAAGGATGGACACAAGACCGCTCATAACAATTCCAAATTGAGCTATAGAAATCTTGTCATTGATCGGATAATCTTTGAAGGCATCAGCAGTCATAATTGATGCGATTGCCGCAATGTAAGAGAAACTTGAACCATAGTATAAGGGAATTTTGCGTCCTGTGACAAGGATGAACGCTAGTGTTGCGAGACCACTCGCAAAGATTGTTGTGGATACATGGAACCCTGTGATAAGCGCAACTAATACAGTTGCAGGGAACATAACCACGATTTGTTGAAGTGCAAAGAGAATAAGTTCAATAAAGCGGGGCTTTTCATCGGGTAAATAACCCAATACTTTTTCTTCTGACATTTGAATCCTCCTATTCAAAATTTCCAAAAAAAAAAATCTTGCCACAGCAAGATTGCACAATATCAGCATATATAAACTTGTCTTCTCTATGCCCCTATATTATACAATCTTACTGGTATCTCTGTACCCGTTTAAAGATTTTTTTTAAGTATAACACATGTATGATATTTTGTAAATTGGAAAATATAAGAAAACGCTTGCATGATAAAACTTCCCAATTTTGAAGTTAACTCTAATGAGTTATTAAGTTTCCAATTTATTTTGATATAGTATTTATTAATCAGTGAGATAAAAAAGTTTTTCAATAAGATTGCCATATCAACTACGAACTTCAAGGTAGGGATTTTGAGACTACTAATTAGCACTTTATACAGAATAAGCAATAGCATTTCCGATATTTTCACCAATCTAGTTGCCATTCTCATTAATTATGTAAATCCTAACCATAATCGTAATAGATCTAAAAACTTATTAATCATGATTTCTACTTTTTCAAATTATGCCATATAGTTAAAAATGAAAAAGATGTGCAGATGCACATCTTTATTTATGGCCTCCTCTAGAGGAGTTGAACCTCCGACCTACTGCTTAGGAGGCAGTCGCTCTATCCACTGAGCTAAGAGGAGATGCCTAAATTATTATAGTACAAATTTAGGGATTTGGCAATCTAACAAAAACTAGATATTTCCGACTTTCACGATGTTATCATCTTCATTGGTTATTTTGCCTTGTTGTCTTTCTTTTAAAAGGACATTAAAGATCAAACATAGTATACCACCAACAAGCGGTAAATATATGAAAGAAGGAATAACTAACCATATTAATGGCCAGTAACGTAATTCTCCTTTATGTTCACCAAAAGGGATGGTTTTAAAGAGTTCTGGAACCAAGGGTTCATATACTATTCGATAGAAAGATGCACCTGGATTTGGTCCAAAAATAAGATGTGCATTACGATATTCATTATAGTATTTAAACTCAGGATTAAACATATTATCAATAGTTCCTTCAATTATACCTAAACCATAGAGGATTATCTCATTGGCAAGGATAATAAGTTCTACACCGAAAAAGGTAAGAGGTACATAAAACAGCGATTTAAAGGACAACTTATATTCCTTCGTATATAGCATTAACAGTGGAACCAAGTATAAGACTAAATGAGCATAATAGAATCTTAATACATCAAAAGTGATAATTGTAAAACCCGTAGACTGGTAAGGAGTAACAATTGAGCCAATTCCACCTATAAGACCGATTAAAATCATATAGTCCTTTAGGTAGCGATTATGAGAACGGTAAATAAAGGGGAAAATTATAGTATTAAAAGCACAGATATTTTCAAAAGTTATTTTACTTATAGAGTAAGGAAAATTACTTTTATATGGTTCAAAAAATAACTTAATAAAATGGAGCAAAAAACCTGAAAGGAGTAATCCCATATTAAAAAAGTGGTACCGGAACCGCTCACTCTTATTTCTTACAAGAAGCATCGTGAGAATAGTGATGTTGAAAATTACAAAGAGAAATAAGAAATGATAGATACGGGCTGTTACTTCCATTAAGTTAAACCCCCCTAGTTTATTCTATGCACCTAATATTTTAAATAGATAAATACCTATTGTATTAATCGCAAAGTTCGCAAAGATATGGACGAGCCATGATGGGAAGATACTTTTACTCTTTTCATTTAAGTAGTTAAAGAAGATACCGCTAATAAATAATCCAACAATAATAAAGAAAGTTAAAGTGAATTGAAACCATCCATCGATAATGGCGATATGATATAGCGAAAAAGCTAAGGCACTAAAGATATTTGCGATTTTTTTCGTACTGATATTCTTTAATGAGAAATAGGCAAAACCTCTAAAGAAGAATTCTTCTAAGAAAGAGTTAATCATAGATATATATATAGCAACTAAGATAAAGTTATCTTTATTTATACCTAAATTATTTTCTAATAAACTGGGAACATTAGAAAGGTCATAATATTTGTCTAAAATTACATATCCGCCAATAATGAGCACGTATACACCAACACCTATCAATAATGATAGTATGAAGGGTTTAAGTTTAAAATGGAAGATTTCCTTAAGATGAGTGTTTTTATTAATTAAAGAATAAATGATTGGCACAATACCAAAGATTAACAACTTCACTAGTGATTTTACGAAGTAAGTTGGTGTAATAATCACTTCGACATATGCCATGATTAAACATGCGATGATTACTAGACTAATGATGTTATAGTACCGTTTGTAATATTTCATTGCTGGACTCCTCTAATAAAAATATTCGTATTTAAATTATAACATACATGGGCAAATATGTTATAATTTTTGATAGTTTAAACTTTGGGAGGAACTTATGATATTACCAGATGTGTTTAAAAGTGCACCAGTGGTGTTTGCGGTAAAGGATACTTATCATATTATGGTACCAGTGACTTGTGAGACTGTGATGTGGGTAAAAGTTGGCGAAGAGGTATATTATGACGCTGTTAATGGCGTGTTAAGAAGTTCATTATCAGTTCATCGGTTAATTGTCCCAATGAATGTTCTTAATCAGGCTAAACAATATACAATCTGTTATCGGAAGATTATTCAACGTAAAGCTTATCATTCCATAACGGAGTCAACTGAAGAGTATACTTTTACTTTTAAACCAATTGAAGAATTACCTATAAATATTTATCATTTATCGGATACTCATAATAAAGTAAAGAGTCCAGTTGAAGCAGGAAGATTTTTTCAAGATAAATTGGATTTACTTGTCCTTAATGGTGATGTACCAGAAGACAGTAGTAAACTTGAACATTTCGATGTCATCTATGAAATCGCAAGCAAATTAACTGAAGGAAGAATTCCAGTTATTTTTTCGCGTGGCAATCATGATATGCGAGGGGTATATGCAGATAAGTTACCTGAATACACTCCTACTGACAATGGTAATTCTTATTTCACTTTTAGGCTAGGACCATTATGGGGGCTAGTTCTTGATTGTGGTGAAGATAAGGTGGATGACTTTCCCGAATATGGTCATATGATATGTTGCGAGGATTTTCGAAGACGCGAAACAGAATTCTTAAAAGATGTTGTAAAAAGGGCAGAACAAGAATATAACGCAAGTGGAGTATTGTACAAACTTGTAATTTCTCATAGTCCATTTACCTACACCCAAAAACCACCATTCGATATTGAACAAGAACGATATACAGAGTGGGCAAGGATACTAAGAGAAGACATTAGACCAGATTTAATGCTTTGTGGACATCTACACGATACAACAGTGTTCTTCCCTGGTAGTGAGTATGATATGAAAGGACAAGCCTGTCCTGTCGTGATTGGCTCTAATCCTTGTCTAAAAGATAAAGAAAAGGATATCTTTATCGGTGCAGCCATCACATTAAATGAAAAGAAAATCAACATCAAGTTTACTGATAATGATGGTAATATTAGGAAATCATATGATATTTAAGAATGACATACTTGTAAAATTACTAAACATGTTATAATATTACTTGCTTACAACAATTTTAGAAGGATGAAGTACAATGAATGGGAGTAATCAATTAGAAGTAGAACCCAGATTGATTCGCAATGATGTGATCAAAATAGCTTGGCCCGTCTTAGTAGAGTTATTATTAAGTTCATTATTTAGTATGGTTGATATGATGATGCTAGGTTGGTTACCTGATAAAGCTGAATCAGCAGCCAGTGTGGCTGCGGTAGGTTTAACCAACCAACCATTATTTATAGGTCAATCGCTTGTGCAAGCTTTAAATGTTGGTGGTACAGCACTTATTGCGCGTTACTTCGGTTCTAAAGAAACCGATAAAATTGAACCAGTGCTTAAGCATGTAATCATGGTAAGTTTATTTGGCTTAGCAATTCCCTTATCTATTATAGGATTTTTCTTTGCGCCAGGCATCCTAGACTTACTAGGCGCAAAATCAGATACAATTAGTGTTGGTACAAAATATTTCCAGATTTTAATGATTGGTTTTATATTCCAATCATTTAATATGTCGATTGCGGCTTCTTTAAGAGGTGTTGGTGAAACAAAAACACCAATGCGGATAAATCTCACCGCTAATTTTTTTAACGTTTTTGGAAACTACATATTGATTTTTGGTCGTCTCGGATCACCTAAGTTTGGCATTACTGGTGCTGGTATTTCTACTGCACTATCCAATATGTTTGTCACTATAGTATTATTTGGTGTCGTAATTAAGGGTAAAGGGGTAGTCAAACTTAGTATTAAACACCGCTTTCACTTTGATAACCTCATCGTTTACAACCTAATTAAAATAGGTATACCTGCTACCCTTGAGCAATTAGTTCTTCGTACAGGAATACTCTTATTTGTTAGGATAGTTGCTGATTTAGGTACAGTATCTTACGCTACCCATCAGATATCATTGAGCATTCTCAGTTTATCCTTTCAACCAGGTCAAGCTTTTGGCATTGCGACGAGCGCTCTTATTGGTAAATCGCTGGGGGCAGGACAACTAGAACATGCAGAGGCTTACTCTAAAGTTACAAGAAAGTTTGGAACCTATATCTCGACGATGATGGCGCTAATCTTTTTCTTCTTTGGTAGATATATTGCATCACTATATACTCGTGATGAAGAAATAATTCAAAACGCTACTGTACTTCTTAAGATTATTGCCCTCGTTCAACCCTTCCAAGCATCCCAATTAATTCTTGCTGGGGGATTAAGAGGAGCGGGGGATACATTTTGGCCTCTAGTTTCTGCCTTGGTTGGTGTTTTAGGAGTGAGAGTTGGTCTTGCATATCTTTTGGTTAATGTCTTTAATATGGCACTAATTGGTGCATGGATTGCGATTTTTGTTGATCAACTTATCCGCTGGGCTTTTGTCTTCTTCCGTTTTAGGACTGGCCAGTGGAAATATATTAAACTGAAAGAATGAAAAAATGTTCCGCACGGAACATTTTTTAATATTTAGGCTTTATTTTATTTATGATTATCTCAGGAAGTGAATCACGGTTTACTTTACTAACAGTGATTAACTCAACTTGTGGATGGTACTTAACTTTATCTAACCAAGGTATTTCTCGTTCTTTTACGACACCGATAATAGGTTTAACGCCATCAAGTAGGGATAATACTTTAGATTTAAATAACTCAGCATTAGTTTCAAGGAATCCCAGTTCATCCATCACGATAACATCATTATTATTTTCACTTAAAATCCTTACACCAAGAGTATCAAAAACTTGAAAAATAGGGGTAGCTCCTTGGAGAGTGCGATAAGCAACTTTATTATCTGATAAATAGATTTTATCTTGATTAAAGTAATTTATATAAATATCTAGATCATTATTAATCCCCATGTAGGTACAAAAACCACCAATTCTTAAGCCCTCTTTTCTTATTCCTTCAATCACTTTATTAATTATGGTTGATTTTCCAATCTGTTTAGGACCTGTTAAGAAGATGTGCATAATAATGTTAGTATATTGGTAAACACAATTTAATTTCTTGATTCTTGATATTAGTGATTGAATGGACATCCATGGGGATACTATAAACCTGTTCTAGTGTAGCTGAAGTTAAGATTTCATTAGGGCTACCGAATCCAACCATTCTTCCTTCTTTTAAAAGTAAGACCTGATTAGCGATGAGGAATGGCTCAGAAGGACTATGGGTGGTAAAAAGGACATACTTACCAGTTTTAGCTGCGAGTTTCATCGCATCAATGATGAGTTTTTGATTCTTATAATCTAAACTTGAAGTGGGTTCATCCATTATTAAGACATCAGTATCCTGACATAGGGCTCTCGCAATTAACACTAATTGGCGTTCACCACCGGATAATTTGGAATAAATTGTATCAGCTAACTGACAAATATTTAGTTTCTCTAAGATGTCATAGGTAAACTGTATATCATTTCTTGAGGGAGTACTTAAAGAATTAAAATGAGCGGTTCTACCCATAAGTACCATTTCAAACACTGTATAAGGAAAAGCTACACTATCTCTTTGAGGAATATAGGCAAAATGCTTCGCTAGTTCATTTCGATTCAACAAGTCAATGTCTTTGCCATTAAAACTTATGACTCCTGCCTGCTTATTAAGCGTTCTTAGCAACATTCTTAATAGTGTTGTTTTACCACAGCCATTTGGTCCGAGAATACCCATAACTGTTCCAGGAGTAAGAGAAAAACTTATATCATGTAATATTTGTTTCTTTCCATAACCACCTGATAAATGTTTAACTTCTAACATTATTGTCTCCCTCCTCTTATAATGAGCACGATAAAGAAGGGTGCTCCTAATAAAGAAGTCAGCACCCCAAGCGGGATTTCCATGGCATAGAGGGTGCGGGCGAGATTGTCCATGATTAATAAGAAGGTACCACCCATTAAAAAGGAGATTGGGAGGGACTTGCGGTAATCAGCACCAACTAAACCACGAGTTAGATGGGGAATCATTAATCCTACCCAGCCAATAATGCCACCTAAACAAACGCTACTTGCACTAATGAGGGTAGCACCTATAATGGCGATTAATCTAACTCTTTTTGGATTAATTCCAATTGCTTCTGCTTCTTCATCGTTTAAGGTGAGAATATTTAACCTCCACCTTAATAAATAGAGAAGAATAGTTCCAAGAATCATCGGAAGTAGACTAAATAATAAAGCTTGATTATTTACCTTCGCAAGACTACCCATGAGCCAATAAGTAATGGCTGGTAACTTTTCATATGGATCAGCAAGATATTTTATTAATGTTATAAATGATGAGCATAGAGTTCCTAACATTGTACCTGCCAAGATTAAACTAATCTCTTGACGGTATTTAGTGCGTGTACCAATTAAATAGGCGATGAATACGACGATAATACCCAAGATAAAAGCCATTATTTGAATCATGAAGTTGGGATAATCGAGGATTATTGCCAGAGCTGCACCGAGACCAGCACCTGTAGAAACTCCTAAAATATCAGGGGAAACGAGGGGGTTCTTAAACATTCCCTGATAACTAGCCCCTGCTACACTTAAACCAGCTCCAATCATAAAAGCTGCGATGATGCGCGGGAAGCGTATCCTCTTGATGATTATTGCGACATTACTTGGCACATACTTTTCACCTTTAAAGATTAGCGTAAGGATATCTTTGATTGGTATCGAATAATAACCAATCGCAAAAGAGGCAATGATGGTGCTGATACTTATAATCACTAATACTATTAATAATATATAGTATTTAGTTGTTCTCACTGATGATACTGCATGCTTAGTCATAGTCTTACCCCATTCAACTACTTTAGTTACAGTATAAGTCATGTAAGCGCTTGCGTCAAGCGAGCAAAATAAAATTGACAAATAACTAGTTTTAAGATATTCTATAATTGACTAATCAATTAATAATATATATCGGGGAGGTTTATATGTTAAAAAAGATTAGTACAGGGATTTTACTTGTATTCCTATTATTTCTTGTAGGATGTTCTGGGGATAGTAAAACAACTACTACTCCTGATAATACTCGAACGATTACCGATATGGCTAATCGTGAAGTTGAAATTCCGAAAAATATTACTAAAGTAGCTTCTAATATTGCCTCAGGCACAATGTTACTTTATACGATTGATCCAGACCTACTTGTAGGATGGAATTATGATTTTAATAACTATGAAAAAGAATATCTTTCTGATAAGTATCGCGATCTGCCAAATATCGGTCAAAGTGGGAAGATTAATAAGGAGTTATTGATTTCCTTAGGACCTGATATTATCCTAGCTTATAACTCATTATCAAGTAAAGAAGTAGATGATGCGAATAAGTTAGCGGAAGATACAGGGATACCTGTAATTATGGTAGATCATTCATTAGATAAAGTACCGCAAGCCTATCGATTCTTAGGACAAGTATTAAATATGGAAGAACGTTGCGAAGATTTAGCGGAATATGCTGAAGGTGCTTTATCCTTCGCTAATTCCATTAATAGACCTGAAGAGGATAAAATCAAGGTTTACTATGGCAATGGTACAGATTCTTTAGAAACAGTACCAGAAGGCTCGAGTCATGCAGCCCTTTTTGATTTATTAGATGTTTATAATGTTGCTCGTGATGATGATATAAAAGGAGAAACACGTTATTCAATTGACCGTGAGCGAATTCTAACTTGGATGCCTGAAGTAGTTATATTAAACGGCGAACCATCTGAAGGGAAATCCCCTAAGCAAGCTGTTGAAGAATTTTTAAATGATAGTTATTATGTCAATCTTCCTGCAGTTCAAAATAATCAAGTTTACGCCATACCCAAATTCCCATTTAGTTGGTTTGATCGTCCACAATCTGCTAACCGCTTAATTGGCATTTACTGGCTAGCTGATATTCTTTATGATAATTTACCAAAAGGAATGACAATCGAAGCGGAAACGAAAAACTTCTACAAGATGTTCTATCATTTAGATTTAACTGATGAACAAGTAAAATATCTATTAGGAAAATAGGGAACTCATTGTTCCCTATTTCTTTTTATCAACTCATTGTAATCTTTGTATAATTTTCATTGTAAAGGCTTACATAGCTATAATTATGAAAATTTTATGAAAACTTCTACCTTCAAACATTGTCAAACCCCATATCCTATGGTAAAATAAAATTAAAGTTTTGTTATACAATTTAATAGCAATACTGCTAGCACGCCAATATAATGTGGATAATCTGGTTCCATAGTCTCTACCTAGCGACCATAATCGCTAGACTATTGGTGCATTTTTTTGTGGTCTTCATCACCACCCTCATTTATTGGCGAGTATTTAACAATACTTGCTTTTTTATTTATTGATAACAAAACTAAAAAATAAATAGAAAGGGTAGTTGAGAAGATGAAAGAATTTACTGACAAAATCGGTAACGGATTAAGACGTTTCTTCAAAATTGAAGAAAGCAACTCTACTATCAGTAGAGAATTAGTTGCCGGTCTTACCACCTTCTTCGCAATGGTTTACATTATTTTCGTAAACCCATCAATATTAACTTTAGCAGGTACAGATGCTAATCCATTCCCAGTAGGGGCTATCTTCCTAGCCACCATCTTTGCTTCTGTGATTGGTACATTGGTAATGGGCTTATTTGCTAACGTACCATATGCTCAAGCCCCTGGTATGGGGCTCAATGCCTTCTTTACATTCACAGTATGTATGGGCTTAGGGTTCACTTGGCAAGAAGCTCTAGGAATGGTCTTCCTCTGCGGTATTATCAATATTATCATTACCGTAACGAAGATTAGAAAATCCATTATTAAAGCTATTCCTGAAAGCTTACAAAATGCTATTGGTGGCGGTATCGGTCTCTTTATCGCTTACATTGGTTTCCTCAATGTTAACATGGTAGATATTAGTGGAGAAGTACCAGCGCTAACCGATTTCAGTAAACTTGGTCCTGTATTAACAATGATTGGTATCATTGTTACGATTCTTTTATTACTATTCAAAGTAAAAGGCGCTATTCTCCTTGGTATTATTATTACAACAATAATCGGAATTCCAATGGGGGTAACAAATATTCCCGATGACTTTAGTTGGAATATTGCTCAAAACTTCAAAGATTTAGGTACTACATTCGGTAAAGCATTTGTTGGTATTGGCGATTTATTCCAAGAACCAAGTAAATTACCTGTTGCTTTATTAGCTATCTTTGCGTTCAGTTTAACTGATACATTTGATACTATCGGTACTTTCATTGGTACAGGTCGAAGAAGTGGTATTTTCAGTGATGAAGACTTAGCTGCTATCGAAGAAAGCAAAGGTTTCAAGACTAAGATGGAAAGAGCTTTATTTGCGGACTCCATCGCAACATCAATTGGTTCAATCTTCGGTACTTCCAACACTACTACATACGTTGAAAGTGCTGCTGGTATTGAAGCTGGTGGACGCACTGGTTTAACAAGTGTTACTGTAGCAGTATTATTCTTACTCTGTATCTTCATTTCACCAGTTGTTGGTATCATACCAAGTGAAGCTACTGCTCCAGCATTAGTTATCGTTGGTATTATGATGGCTGGCGCCTTCAAGAATATCAATTGGGAAGATCTATCAGAAGCAATTCCAGCATTCTTTGCTGCTGTTGTTATGGCACTCGCTTATAACATTTCCATTGGTATTGCCTTTGGTTTCATCTTCTATGTTATCGTTAAATTATGCCAAAAGAAAGCGAAAGAAATTCATCCAATCCTTTGGGCTTGTACAGGATTATTCGTTATCTATTTCGTATTAATGGCATTACATGGTGCAGGTGTATTCTAACAGTTACTGTTAGTTCATAACCAATAAAAATAACACAGAGCGTGCCTCTGTGTTATTTTTTTTACATTTTAATTCATCATATTTTGATTATTCTTTTTATCATAGTATAATAATAAACACTACATTTTTGCTAAGGAGGAAGTATGAGAATTAACGCTAATACTCCAGAAGAGTACATTAATCAACTACCAGAAGAGAGAAAGTTACCCTTTATTAAACTAAGGGAAGTTATTAAAGAAAACCTTCCAAAAGGTATAACGGAAAAAATTGACTATGGTATGATTACTTATGTTATAAACGCTGAGGAACCTATTATGTTTATGGGTATTGCTAATCAGAAACAATATATTGCGCTTTATCATATGGGTATCTATGTATTTCCTAAAGTATTAAACTGGTTTACAGAAAGCTATCATAAATATACAAGTCAAAAGTTAAATATGGGTAAAGGATGTATTAGGTTTACTAATGTCAAAGATATACCATATGAACTAATCGCCATGTTATGTAAGCAAATTACGATAGAAGAGTTTCTGGAAGTAGTTCGTAAGTATAAAAAGCGATAATCTTAATTTGTTGAAAAATGACGAAATAATGATATAATTTAAATAACTGACTTTTCGACAGTTCTAAACTTGTGTCTAATCTTTTCATGCAGGTGAAAACATGTTTTTAGTTAATTCGTTATGGGCCAATCTATTTACTAAAATCTTATACTATCATGGCGTTTTTGCACTTATCTTTTTTATTATAACAGTAATCATGTTATTTAAAGTTAAGAAAATAAATAAGCAACTTAAGTTTGAAAGAGATAAACTCACTAAACGCGAAGAATACTTGATTGCGATTTACAACCAAGTTCCGATAGGCATTGTCTTTGGTAACAATAAACATAAAATAGTTGATTGTAACCCTATGTTTGAAAAGATTACTGGAAGAAGCAAAAAGGAACTATTAAAGTTGGATTGGAAAGAGTATACCCATCCAGATGATGTCTATGTTGAGATTGAACTATTTAAAAAATTTATTAGTAAAGAACTAAATTATTATAGTATCACAAAAAGGTATATTAAACCTAATGGTGAGATGGTTTGGGTTTACTTTAGTATAGCCCCAATTGAAATTCGCTCATTAGCGATTACCCATATTGGTATTGTTCAAGACGTGACTGAACGGGTTCTTCTTGATCAAGCCTTGAAAGAAAGTGAACGTAGTAAGGCAACGCTTCTTATCAATTTACCTGGTATGGCATATCGGTGTAATTTTGATCGCGATTGGACTATGCAGTTTGTTTCTGATGGATGCTTTGAGTTAACAGGGTATAAACCAGAAAGCTTATTATATAACCGCGAGTTATCTTATAATGATTTAATTAGTTCAGAATATCAAGAATATCTATGGAATAAATGGATAGAAGTTCTAGCGAAAAAAGAACTCTTTAAAGATGAATATGAGATTATCACCGCAAATGGTGAAAAGAAATGGGTCTATGAACAAGGGTGTGGCGTTTATGATGAGAATGGTAATGTAATCGCAATTGAAGGATTAATTATCGATATCACCAAGCAGAAACAAAGAGAAGAACACATCCGTTACTTAAATGACCATGATCAACTAACTGGATTATATAATCGGAAGTATTTTGAAGAAGCCATTGAGCGAATCGATAATGAAAAGAATTTACCGATCTCGATAATTATTGGGGATATTAATGGATTAAAATTAGTCAATGAAGCCTATGGTACCGATAAAGGTGATGAGTTATTAAAAAGTGTTGCGAACATTTTGCAAGCTCATAGTAAAGCAGGAGATATTCTTACAAGAATCGGTGGTGATGAGTTTGCGCTTATTTTACCGCGGACAAGTTATCAGGATGCCCAAGAATATATTAAGGAGATCGAGAAAGCTTGTAATGAGTATAGTAATTTAAGTTTATCATTAGGCTGTGCCACTAAGAAAGCAAAGTATGAATTAATAAGCAATACCATAAAAGATGCGGAAGATAACATGCTTTTAAATAAACTGTTAAAAAGCCATAGTTTTCATAGTAATCTGATTGCCTCATTAAAGGCTACATTATATGCTAAGAGTCAAGAAACAGATGAGCATGCTCAGCGTTTAATCAAATATTCGCAATTAATTGGCAAAGATCTTAATTTATCAGAGACAACATTAAATGAATTAGAACTATTATGTACATTACACGACATCGGTAAGATTGGAATTGATGATCGGATTCTGAAAAAAGCTGGTCCACTCACAAATGAAGAATGGGAACAAATGAAAAGACATCCCGAGATTGGTTATCGGATTGCGATGGCAAGTCCTGAACTAAGAGCAATCGCTCCCTATATCCTATGTCATCATGAGAGATGGGATGGTAGTGGTTATCCACAAGGACTAAAAGGAGAAGAGATTCCATTAACTTCTCGAATTATAGCAGTTATCGATGCTTTTGATGCTATGACTAATGAACGCTGTTATCAGGCTACAAAATCTTTTGAAGAAGCCATACAAGAATTAAAAGATTGCGCTGGAACGCAATTTGATCCTCATATAGTAAATGCCTTCATCAAGGTCTTTACAGAAATAAACTAAGGTAATGTAAGAATTATTTGTTGAAAAGTGGTAGTAAAATCAAGTTGATATTGAAACAGTTTAAGGGTATAATATTTAAAAACTTAACTTATAAATGGAGAGGTAATGCATGTTAGAAATAAGAAATGTGACAAAAATTTATCGACCGAAAAAGGGTGTACCAGTAACAGCTCTCGCTGGGATAAGTTTAAAATTTCCTGATCGTGGCATGGTTTTTATCCTTGGTAAATCTGGTAGTGGTAAATCAACTCTCCTTAATATCTTGGGTGGGTTAGACCAGTATGATACGGGAGAAGTAATCATCAAGGGTAAATCATCGCGTGATTTTAATCAGAGCGATTTTGATAGTTATCGGAACACCTATATTGGCTTTATTTTCCAGGAGTACAACATTTTAGAAGAATTTACAGTTGGGGCAAATATCGGATTAGCGTTAAATTTGCAAGGTAGAGAAGCTACAAGTGAATTAATCAATGAAATCTTAGAACAAGTAGATTTAGCGGGATATGCAGATCGTAAACCCAATGAGTTGTCTATTGGACAACTGCAACGGGTCGCGATTGCGCGGGCTTTAGTCAAAAATCCTGAAATCATCATGGCTGATGAACCTACAGGAGCTTTAGATAGTAAAACAGGAAAACAAGTTTTAGATACTTTAAAGAAACTTTCTCAAACAAAACTTGTTATTATTGTTTCACATGACCGCGAATTTGCGGAAACTTATGCAGATCGCATTATTGAACTAGCAGATGGAAAAATAATTAGCGATGTTGAGCGTTATAAAGTAGAAGCTGAAAAAACTAAACAAGGAATAAATGTCATCGATGATAATTTTCTCTACATAAAAAAGGGATATAAGTTATCGGTAGAAGATATAGAAATCATCAATCAATATTTAGAAAAAGCTAATCAAGATGTTATTATTTCCATTGATAATCGCACTAATGAACAAATCAGAAGAGTGGCAAAGATTGATGAAGAAGGATATCGCGAATCATTCAAGCAAACCGACGAAACCAAAATAATTACACCGCAAGATGCAAATAATTTCAAATTAATTCGCTCTAAACTTCCATTCTTTAGTTCATTAAAGATTGGTGCTAGCGGCTTAAGAGTAAAACCTGTACGATTATTCTTTACAATTTTACTATCATTTATCGCTTTTACTTTATTTGGTTTGGCTGACACAATGGGTTCATATAATAAAATCAATACATCGGTTAGATCTTTTAAAGACGCAAACATTCAAAACCTTTCTTTTACTAAGTATATCTATCAATACCACGAAGAATGGAATACCTGGTTATCATATAAAACTGGTTTAGATAATAAGGATATTAGTTTCCTCAAAGAAAAATTAGCGATTGATTTTAAACCTGTTTACAACCCCAGCAATTATTATATGAATATCGGTAATATCGCCGAATTAGAAAATGTCCGTCCCGATTATTATTCACAAAAGGTATCTGGTTTTGTGGAATTCACAAAAGAAGAGCTTGAATCATTAGGATTTACTATATATGGAAACATGCCAACTGAGTTTGATCAGATTGCCATAACTAGCTATCATTTTGAACATTATGATGTTGGTGGATATCGTAGTCCAGATGGAAATATTGAAATTAAATCAGACGTTTTAAACAACTATAATGATTTATTAAATAAAACAATCGAAATACTTGGTGAAAAATACACCATCACAGGGATTATTGATACTAAGTTTGATAGTAATCGCTATGAACTTTTAAAAACTAATACCCCTACTCATGATCTTAATTATTATATGAAGTATTTAGAGTTTGAAAATGTTCTCTCATATGGCTATCATGCGCTAGTATTTGTCAAACCAGGTTTTATTGAAAAACAAATAGAATATCTAGGTAATGACATAAATCTTGAAAGTAGTGCTTATGCTTTTATCGATACTCAGCCTTATGGGTATTATATCAACTACATAGGTAAACTAGATGATAAACGTAAAGTTGTCATGTTTGACAAAAACAAGAGTAGTTTGGCTAATGATGAAATCGTCGTTCCTTTTGAATTTATTATTGATGAACTAAATTTTTATGATCTTCCAGTAAAAGAAGAAGATATACCTGACGATATTAAAAATAACAATCTAGAGTACACGATGTATGAATATTTCAATTATAGTTATAAATTATTAATTGATGAATATGCAAAGGCTAATCTCGCCGAAGCCATCACAAAGGGCTTCAATCCATACAAGTATTTAGATTACTATGATGTGAATGATGAATTACCATTAGAAATGCAAGAAGAAGCTTATGGTAACTACCTCATTAATGGACCAGGTTACCTTAATAATGAATATGGAGATAAGAGTGGTATTACAATCGAATGGGAAGGAAAACTAGATATTATAAATCGTTATGATATTTTACCTAAGAAACCAATCACGAGAACATTTGAGTATGATATCTATACTGATTTTGACTATCTTACTTCAGTCTCTACGAAGATAGTAGGAGTGATCATTCCTGATAAATCAATCTATATTAATTATAATGACTATTACCAACCTAAGAATATTATCTTAGTAGCTGATGAACTATATGACTACTTTGAAAAAAATGTACCTGGACCATTTGGATGGGCAATTGGCAGAATGCCTAGTTCCGAAAGTGACTTGCGTAAAATCGTAATTTTCAGTGAAACTAACCATGATGGTATTATGTATGAAATTGAAAATGAAGTATCATACATGTTAAGACAAGTTAATAACTTTATTGAAAACACCGCAGAAGTCTTTCTTTACATTGGAATCTTCTTTGCGGTCTTCTCCTCGTTGTTACTATTTAACTTCATCTCTACAAGTATAAACTATAAGCGTCGTGATATTGGTGTCTTAAGGGCTATTGGAGCTCGGAGTAAAGATGTCTTTGGTATCTTCTTTAACGAAAGTTTAATTATCGCTTTAATAAACTTTGCTTTAGCACTTATCGCGACGATAGGTTCCATTTTGTTATTAAATAACTATTTAAAACGAGAGTACGGTTTATTTATTACAATCCTTAATTTTGGCATTAGACAAGTTATATTAATGTTTGTAGTAAGCGTTGGCGTTGCTTTAATCGCAAGTTTCTTACCAGTATATCGTATAGCCCGCAAACGTCCAATTGATGCGATTAGAAACCGTTAAGAAAAACCACCTTTTGGTGGTTTTTTGTTTAGAATATATTTGTTATAATAGGTAAGGTGAAGTGTTAATAGAGGAGGATATTATGAAACCACGTAGTTTTTTGAAATTAGTAGAAATACAAACGAAAGTTGCGAGTGTTATCCCCTTTCTTTTAGGGACAGTATATGCATTTTATACTTATAATCGTTTTAATTTAAAGAACTTCTTATTGATGTTTGTCTCTTTAATGTGCATTGACATGTGTACGACCGCTATTAACAACTACATCGACTTTAAGAAAGCACAAAAAAAGGAGGGTTACGGTTACGAAAAGCATAATGCGATCGTCCGTGATAACTTGAAAGAGCGAGATGTACTCATTACCATTGGCTTACTCTTAAGCATAGCGATTGTATTTGGCATTTTACTTTATCTTAATACCAATGTTGTGGTATTATTATTAGGCATGTTATCGTTTCTTATTGGTATTACTTATACATTTGGCCCTGTCCCGACATCACGGACACCCTTAGGTGAACTTTTATCGGGAGGATTTATGGGCTTAATTATTCCCTTTTTAGCGGTTTATATTCATGTTTATGACCAAGATATCGTAAACATTAAAGTTGATGCGCAAGATCTTATTCTCTCTATCTCATATTTAGATGTGTTAAAGATTTTCTTGATTTCTTTACCAGCCGCTACAGGAATTGCGAACATCATGCTTGCCAATAATATTTGTGATATTGAAGATGATATCATTAATCGTCGCTATACTTTACCTATTTATATTGGTAAGGATAAAGCTTTAATACTATTTCGCAGTTTATATTACATTGGCTTTTTAGCCATCATCTTAAGCATAATCCTTAAGGTAGCACCTCTAGCAGTGTTGTTAGCACTATTAACTTATGTGGTGGTACATAAGAACATAAATGCCTTTATGCAACTGCAAACAAAAAAAGATACTTTTGTGTTTTCTGTGCAAAACTTTGTCATCGTTAATTTAAGTTTAGTTTTTACCATTGGGTTAGGTATAATAATTAAACTCTTGATGGCATAATAATAACGCTAGGAATCATAAAACGACAAGAACCGAAAAACAAGGAAGGTAATGATGTACATCATCGGAAAAATAATTTACAGGAGTGTAATTATCGTTGTGTTATATTTAACAACTAATCTCGCAATATTGCCCAATTATACTGAAAAATTAAATAATGACTTTTGTGACAATGTCCATTATTATTATAGTGATGAAGTCGGGGTGGATGTGGCAGCTTTAATCTCAAAACATCAAGAAGCAGTCACTGCCCGTTTAGATTTAATCGCGAATGCTAAAGAATCAATTGACATTGCCCAGTTTTACTTTAACTCAGATAAGTATGGCACGCTTATATTAGGTGAAATCTTACGCGCTGCTGAGCGTGGCGTAAAGGTAAGAATTGTGATTGATGGAAAATATCGCCATTTTACTGGTTTTGATAATGAAGTACTAACTTCATTAAATGCCCATCCTAACATTACCTTTAAACTTTTTGAACCTTTTAACCTATTCAAACCATGGACGGTTAATAATCTCTTACATGATAAAATCATGATTATCGATAAATACCGTGCAGTGGTATCAGGTCGTAATATCGCTAATCGTTATCTAAGTACCGAAGCGTATAATTATGTCTTTGATATTGACCACATCATCACATTTACAGGCGAAATAAGTAGGTTCGCTGAAAGTGCTGTAAAACAACTAATGGATTATTTTGAAACGATGTGGAATTCACCTTACACCAAAGATCCCCGAAAAGTTAAGGTTAAAGAAGATCACTTTCAAAAAATCTTAAATAATTATAAAGATTACCGATATATGCATCCTGAATACTTTACAACTAAGATTAATATTATGGCTTTAAGTGTACCAACAAACAAGATCACTTTAATCGCTAATCCTTTAAATCGGGTTAAGAAACCTAAAATATGGTGTGAAATTGCCAGTTTAATTAACAATGCGAAAGAGGAAGTATACATTAATAGCCCATATGTGGTACCAACTGAAGATATAAAAGGTCAGTTAAAAAATCTTAATCAACTTGATATCACAGTTATAACTAATTCAGCTGGTTCAACACCCAATTATTTCGCTTTTTCTGGATATTTGCGGTATAAGAAAGAATTGTTGAAGTATGATAATATCAAGTTATATGAATATCAAGGTGGGGGTTCACTTCATAGTAAATCTTATATCATTGATAATCGTATCAGTATAGTAGGTTCATATAATTTAGATCCGCGCAGTACTTATCTCAGCACAGAAATAATGCTGGTTATTGATAGTGAACCATATGCTCAAAAACTAAAAGAAGTACATGTAAATTATATAAGCCAAAGTCTTCAAGCCAAGAGTTTATACGAATATCATGCTGGTGATATACCGATGCTTGAAATTAAAAAAGGAAAGAAGTTTACCCTAGAGATTATGCGGCATGTTGCTTACTTATTCGATCATTTATTGTAAAAAAAGACTAGAATTAACTAGTCTTTTTTTTATCTTTTTAATGTATAATAAAAGGTGTAATAGGGAGGAAGGAAAATGAATTTTATAAATCGAAGAAATACTAATTCAGTTAAATGGGATAGTGTTCCTGAAGATCTCTTACCTTTATGGGTGGCGGATATGGACTTTCCTTCACCACCTCAGGTGATTGAAGCTTTGATTAAGCGAGCTGAACATGGTGTTTATGGCTACACAACTATACCTGATTCATATTATGATGCTGTTGTTAACTGGATGAAAAAGCGTCATAATTGGGATATCAAAAAAGAATGGATTATTATCACCCCTGGCGTCGTAGCCGCATTAAATTATATCATCCAAACTTTTACCGATTTAGGGGATAGTGTCCTCGTTTTTCAACCCGTTTATAATCCTTTCTTTAATGTCGTAAAAAATAACGAGCGTAATCTTGTAATTGAACCATTAGTATTAAAGAATGGTCATTATGAAATTGATTTTGTAAAGTTGGAAGAAAGCATAATTAAGAATCAAGTGAAATTAATTATTCTTAGTAGTCCACACAATCCTGTTGGTAGAGTATGGACCAAGACAGAACTTACCAATATCGCAGAAACATGTTTAAAACATAATGTATTAATTGCGGTTGATGAGATCCACCATGATTTAGTTTACAAAGATTATAAACATATACCGTTAGCCTCATTAAAGAAAGAATATAGCGATATTTGTATTACTTGTACTGCTCCAAGTAAAACTTTTAATTTAGCAGGATTATATACCTCTAATGTGATTGTTGAAAATGAGGAGTTAAGAGAAAAGTTACGTAAGTTTATTAAGAAACTTGGTGGTACGCACCCATCTATCTTTGGCATGTTAGCTTGTGAAGTTGCTTATCAAACAGGAGAAGCATGGTTAGAAGAAGTAATGACGTATATTGAAGAGAATAAAGACTATACTATGAAGTTTGTAGAAGATTATCTACCTCTTATACATGTTATTAAACCAGAAGCAACCTATTTATTATGGCTCGATTGTCGAAAACTGAAACTAACGGATAAAGAATTACTTGATTTCTTCATGAAGGAAGCTAAACTCTACCTTAATCATGGTTATGTATATGGTGATGAAGGTAGTGGCTTTGTCCGTTTAAATATTGCTTGTCATCGTTCAACACTTGAACAAGCATTATCGCGACTAAAAGATGCTTATGATAAACGCTTCACTTATAAGAGGTGAGAAGGTGAAATCTTATCGCAAGGAACTATGGTTTAATACTCCTACCCGACGTGCTTTTATCAATATAACTAAAGAAGTAGAAGAATGTGTGACCACAAGTGGGATTAAAGAGGGATTGGTACTAGTTAATGCGATGCATATTACCGCTAGCGTCTTTATCAATGATGATGAAGTTGGCCTACATCGTGATTTTGAACGTTTCTTAGAAAAACTAGCACCTGAGAAACCATATAATCAATATGAGCATAATACGTATGAAGATAATGCAGATGCGCATTTAAAACGGACGATAATGGGACGGGAAGTTGTAGTTGCCATCACCAATGGGTGCTTAGATTTAGGACCTTGGGAACAGATTTTTTATGGTGAATTTGATGGTAAGCGTCCTAAACGGGTATTAATTAAAATCATTGGTGAATAAACATTTGCTTTAAGTTATATGTTGTAAAAGTAAAAGAATTATCATATAATAATACTTAAGAAGGGGAGTAGTTTTGATTAATTAGCCGTCATCTCGGTGCATATCACCCGGTTAATTAACCAAGTCTAACCTTGGAAACGAGACCTTCAAAATAATGGGGGACCATTATTTTGAAGGTTTTTTTTGTACCCCCAAATAAGAGGAGGATATTATTACATGTGGTATACTAAGTCTACAAAAGAGGTATTAGAAGAGTTAAGAGTTAATCCAGAAACTGGTTTGACAGAAGCGGAAGCCGAGAGAAGATTACAGGAGTATGGAGAAAACAAATTAAAAGAAAAACCCAAGAAAAGCATTTTAACGCTTTTATTATCCCAATTAAATGATTACCTCATTTATGTACTTCTTGCAGCAACTTTAATTACACTTATTATTGGCGAATATGCTGATGCAATTATCATTTTTTTAGTAGTAATTTTAAATGCGGTGATTGGTGTTATCCAAGAATACAAAGCAGAAAAGGCAATTGAAGCTTTGAAAAAACTTACAACACCTAAATCGTTAGTAAAACGAAATGGTGAAGTAAAAGAAATTAGCTCAGAATTAATCGTACCAGGAGATATCGTTATCATTGATGCAGGAAGATATATTCCTTGTGATTTACGCTTAATTGAGTCAGTTAATTTGCAAATTGAAGAATCTGCTTTAACAGGCGAATCCGTGCCTGTCGAAAAACATGCGGAAAAAGTCTTCGATGATGAAAAGATACCAATTGGTGACCGTGCTAATATGGCTTATATGTCTACTTTAGCTACATATGGTAGGGGCATTGCGGTTGCGGTCGGAACAGGTATGAATACAGAGATTGGTAAGATTGCGAAAATTTTAGAAGAAGATGAAGAAGAAATGACGCCTCTTCAAGTCAGACTACAAGAACTAGGTAAAATCTTAGGAATTGTCGCGCTTAGTATTTGTGCTTTATTATTTATTGTAGCTCTAATTCAAAAACGTGATCCTTTTGAAATGTTCTTTATTGCGATTAGTTTAGCAGTAGCTGCTATTCCTGAGGGTTTAGCCGCAATCGTCGCGATAGTCCTTGCTTTAGGGGTACAAAAGATGTCCAAAATGAATGCGATTGTAAAGAGACTCCCTGCAGTAGAGACCTTAGGGTGTGTAAACATTATCTGTTCAGATAAGACTGGTACCCTTACGCAAAATAAAATGACAGTAGTAAGGACGTATACCTTTAATCATCAACATGAAATAAGTTATGAATCAGAGCAAGAGATTTACAATCAAACTGAAGCAACTTTAATTAAAACAATGGTTCTCTGTACTGATGCGACTTATGAGAATGGTGAGGCTACAGGAGATCCGACAGAAGTAGCATTAGTCGTTTTAGGGGATAAATTTGGATTATCTAAGAGCAATTTTCTTCAAAAACATCCACGGGTAGGAGAACGTCCCTTTGACTCAAATAGAAAAATGATGTCTACCTTAAATGAAGAAGAAAATGGTTATCGTGTGCATACCAAAGGTGCTCTGGATAATCTATTGAATATATGTACCCATGTATTAAATGATGGAGAAGTAGTGCCATTAACTGATGATATTAAAAAGGAATTCTTAAAAATTGCCGAGGAAATGTCTAGTGAAGCGCTACGGGTACTAGGTTGTGCTTATAAAGATGTTTCTACAATAATTACACCAGAAGAGATGGAAAAAGACTTAATACTAATAGGATTTGTTGGTATGATTGACCCACCACGGTTAGAAGTTAAAGATTCCATTGCAGAATGTAAAAAAGCCGGTATTACCGTTATTATGATTACTGGAGATCATAAGAATACCGCTTTTGCGATTGCGAAGGAATTAGGTATCGCTACAAGTATCGACCAATGCCTAACTGGTGTGGAAATTGATGAATTATCTGATGAAGATTTCTCGAAAAACATCAACAATTATCGCGTATTCGCGCGTGTATCGCCTGAACATAAAGTAAAGATAGTCAGAGCGTTTAAAGAACATGGCAATATCGTATCGATGACTGGTGATGGTGTTAACGATGCTCCTTCACTAAAATTTGCTGACATCGGTGTAGCGATGGGGATAACTGGTACAGATGTTTCCAAAGGTGCAAGTGATATGATTTTAACAGACGATAATTTTACCACTATCGTACATGCCGTTGAAGAAGGACGAAACATCTACAATAATATCAAGAAAGCTGTTAACTTCCTCCTCTCATGTAATTTAGGTGAAGTCTTTACAATGTTTTTTGCGATTTTACTCAACTGGCCTGTACCATTAGTTGCGACACAAATCCTTTGGGTAAACTTAATAACTGATGCTCTCCCAGCGATAGCGTTAGGAATTGATCCAGGGGATAAAGATATCATGAAGCAAAAACCACGTAGCCCAAAAGAGAGTTTCTTCGCTCATGGAGCTTGGGTAAGAGTATTAATAGGTGGGGCATTAATTGGACTTCTTACCTTATTTGCGTTCTATTATGGCTTAAATAAGCATAGTGATGAAGAACAAGCCCTAGTTTATGCCAGAACAATGGCTTTTGTGGTTCTTGCCTTATCACAACTCTTCTATTCCTTATCAATGAGACATAGCCATAAAACAATCATTCAAGTTGGACCTTTTAAGAATATGTTACTCATGGGTGCTATCTTAATTGGCATGCTTCTCCAATACATAATCATTAGTATCCCTGTTTTGGCTAAAGCCTTTGAAGTTCAAAACTTACCACTTACTGATTGGCTCTTAGTTATTGGGCTTGCTTTAGTGCCGTTTGTTTTAAAAGAAATTTCCAAAGTATTATTCACAATTTTTAAACTAAAACATGAGTAATTATAGTTAGCTATGTCTAAGTAAAATATTAAGTATAAAAGTAAAAAGGAGTTGCACTGATATGATCCCCTTAAAGTAGACAGTACTAAAAAATAAAATGTACTATCTACAGAAAGGGGATTTTTCATTTGGGAAGAAAAGCTAAGTTAAGTAAAGAAATGAAGTTAAGAATAGTTCAAGAATATTTAGATGGAAATA